>JBEKJN010000175.1:0-6175 GCA_050011235.1 Verrucomicrobiota bacterium
GCCGGCGACTTGCCGGAGGGCAGCTTGTGGAGAACGACTTCGAATATTTTTGCCTTCATGGTTTGTGTTTTTCTGGAGGGTTGACGTTCCAGTGCCAATGCGAGTCCTGGCACCGGGGACAAATCCGCCAGCGGGCAGCGTGTTGCGGCATGGCGGCAGCGCGGCGGCAGTGGCATTACCGGTGAGTTTCATGGATTATTTTTGTTTTGCTTTGATTTTCTGGTTGCGGTCGGTCGGAACCTTCCGGTTTCCTTCCTCCGGTAAATCGGTTTCACAAACGTGGCAGCTTGGAATCCGCCCGGCCCTTCCCACGGTTCAAGCCCAAGGCGCTCATTCGCGACGAAGTCGCCATGACACACCACTTCATTCCATTTCAAACGCCGAAATCGTTCCGGAACGCCGGCTCCCGGGAATGCTTCCGGCTCGCCCGTTCGCTGCGTTGGTTTGGCTGCGCCGTCCACCACGCGTTCACGGTTTCTCCCGGCGGTAATACTGTTCAGTCTCATATTGTCATTTTCTTTCGATTCGTTTGATGTGCCGCCCAGTGCGGTCTCCGCCAAAGGGCGTTGTCGAGCGGAACATCGATCAATTCCGTAGCCAGCACAGGAGCTTCCGAACCGCCTTCTCCTTCAAATCGGGATAAATCTTCCGGTTCTACAGGTGCCACTGCGTCAGCCGCTGGCCGAATGAAAGGCCCATTGGCCGCCCGGCTTTTCATTTCGTTCGTTTTCATGGCTCCTGGATTCATCGACTGCTTCACCTTTGGCCGGCCCGAGCGTTGGTCCACCGGCTGGAAACGGTGCTGAGCTGCAATTTGCTTTTGCCCCGTTCCAGGCGCCTGAGTTGGCGTGCCTGAACCTGGTGCTCCAGGTCCTGGGTGGCCTTGAGCAGCGCGGCTTCGAGCGTGTTGTCTTTGGCCTCGGCGTGCAGGGCCGGGCCATGAATCAGCAGCGCCGCCCGGCGCGTATGGTGGGTGGCCTCGGCGTGCATGCCCGATCCTGGGATCTCCAGCCGGACTTGCACGCGAAAGGCCGGTTTGGCTTCCCGTTGGTGTTCGAGGACCACGTCGGCTGAGGTTATCGCCGTCAAGCTGTGCAGGTGTTTGAGCTGTTCCTCCACCTGGCGGTGCCAGGTGGCTTGGGCGTTGAGGCTGAGATAACGAAAGGTGGTTTTCATATTCGTTCAGGCTTGGGTTTGCAGTTGCATTCGGTTTATGCCGGAAAAATGGCGCCGCTGACACTGGAAGTCCGCGTAGGTTTTGCGGTCCATGCGGCAGTTGTTCCGGTAGGACAGATTGCCCACGAGATTCAGCAGTGGATGGCTGCCTTCCCGGAAGCTGCTCCATACCCGGCGCAAAATGCGCGGCAGGGAATAGAAGCGCCGGTTGCAGGAAATCATTTCCCGGACGATGCCCTCGAGAGTAAAATGCTTATACCGGGCCACCGGGAACGTCAGCGTGTAGTATTTCCAGTCTTCCGGAAATCTATTGAGGGCGATGCGCTCCTCCGACTCCATTTGGTCCCACAGGCGCGTGCCGGGCAGAGGCGTCAGAAACAGCGTGTTGAGAGTGTCCACATGGTACCGGCTCGCCGCTTCGGCGATTCGATGGCCGATGCCCGGTTCGTCCACGTCCAAACCGATGATAAAGGAACCGACGACCAGAATCTTGTGCCGTTGTATGCGCCGCACCGAGGCGCGGAAATCCCGGCCCTTGGTCAGGTTGAACTTCTTGCCGAGTTCCCGAAGGCCTTCCGGTGTCGGGGATTCAAAACCGATGAAGACGCCCCGGCATCCGGCCTTTGCGGCCAACGCCAGGAGTTCGTCATCATCGGCGAAATTAATGGTGGCTTGGGCAATCCATTGCTTGTGCAGGTTTGCGTTAGCCAGAGCGCGGAACAACTCCTTGGCACGGGCAACGTGTTCCGGACGTGTCCCGATGAGGTTGTCATCCACCACCAGCACGCGTTTCTCAGGGATGGACCGGAATTCGCGCACGACATCCGCGACAGGCCGCTGCCGGTATTGCGCGCCGTTGAAGGTCGTTACGCTGCAAAAGTTGCAATTCAAGGGACAGCCGCGCGTGGTCTGAATGGCTCCGAAGGCATAGCGCCCTGAAAGCAAATCGTGGCGGGCGGGCACAAAATGGTTGATGTCGGGATGTCCGCCGTCGTATCGGCGCTTGAGGCCGCCACGCCGGGCATCGTCAAGGAGCTGCGTCCAAATGCTCTCCGCTTCCCCTGTGACGACCGAGTCCACATGTTCCGTGACCTCATTCAAGCACATGGTGGCGTGAATGCCCCCCATGACGACGGGCACGCCCAGACTCCAGAAGTGCGCGGCCACCTGATATGCGCGGTTCGCCTGCGACGTGAACGCGGTGATGCCCACCAAGTCCGGCCGAGGCATGGAGTGGTAGTCCGGCTGGCCGAGGTTCTCATCCACAATGGTGATTTCCCAGTCCGGCGGCGTCAGACCCGCGAGCACCATCAGGCTGAGGGGTTTCCACACCCGGTAACGGTTCCAACGGCTCTCGCTGACATTGAGGATGCTGACCAGCGGATTGGAAGGATTGATCAGATAAAGTCGCATGGCGCGCATATTTACTGGTGTTTGAGTCATCGCCGCGCGTTTCCGTTCTGGTGCCAGAGAACGGGCGGGACGCCCATCCCTCATTGCGTCCGTTCAGGAAACCTTCACCTCCACCTGCTGGGGTTTGGCTTTCTCGTCCTTCACCAGATGCACCGTGAGCACGCCATCTTTGAACTCGGCGCTGACCTTCGCCGGGCTGGCATCATCCGGGAGCGAGAAGCTACGTCCGAAAGTGCCGTAGGCGCGTTCGACGCGGTGATACTTTCTGCTTTTCTCCTCCTTCTCGAATTTACGTTCGCCCATGATGGTCAGCGTGCCTTCCTGTGCCGTGACCTTCACGTCCTCTTTCTTCACATCAGGCAACTCGGCCTTGATCAGGTATTCCTTGTCGTCTTCGCTGATGTCCACCAGCGGGGACCATTCGGCCACCGCCATGGGTTCCTCTTGACCCTCATGCCCGTGACCCGAGGGGCGGCCCAAAAGACTGTCCAGACCATGTTGGAAGGCTTCCAAGTCCTTTAATCGATTCCAGCGTTTCAATGCATTCATTTGTTCATTCCTTGTTGGCGGGTGTGGTTTGGGACCGTTGCGCCTGCCCGCCAACAGCGCGGACGGCGACGGTGAATATCATAATGTTGATGTGCTGACGATCCGCTTCGACCGGCCAGCGCACAGCTTTTTAAGCTTGTTTCCAACTGCGCAACGTCATCGGCAGGCCGACGATGGCGGCGACGCTGCTGCCAATGAGCAGCCAGACAGCCTTTCATTTCGGCACCGGATTCGACTCCGCTCCTCAGACCCGCTTGGGGTTCACAAGCAGCAGCACGATCCCACCAACGAGCGCGAGCGCTCCGACGGCGGGTGGGATAAAGTGGCTGACTGTGGTCTCAAAGTGCATTCCGAGGAACTCGACCGGCTTTCCCGGAGTCGTGAAGGTGATGCCCGAGTAAGCGAGCACCACGATGCCTAGAGTGACCAAGAGGACTGCAACAATGGTTTTTGTATTCATATTGAATCTCCAGTTTTATTTCTTCGGTTAAAAGCTGCTCAAACCGTTCGCCTGCGCCCGGAAATGAGGTTGAACAGCACCATGACAATGGCAACCGCCAGCAGGAGATGGATGAACCCGCCCAGCGTGTAACTGCTCACCATTCCAAGCAGCCACAGAACCAGCAATACTACCGCAATTGTGTATAACATATAATTTTCCTTTTCTTTTGGTTATGCTTACCGCATGCACGCTACGACTTGGGCTGGTCTTTTGCTATGGGGTGTAACCCTACCGTGTATTGTTGGAGGCGCTTCTCCAAAACTTGACCCAGCCACCCGCACCGTCAATGAGCGGGGCCCATGTGTGCTGGATGTCGGGGGCGCGGCGCCGTGGGCTGGGGGGGTAGAGATTGCTGTGGGAATACTCGTTGTGCGCGTTGTAAAGATACCCCTCGCCCCTTTCCACGCGGCGACGGCCTTGCTGATTTGGCGTTTGCCGGCGCGCAGGACTTTGACCCCGGCCTAATGCTGCTTGCGCTTCTTGCCCACCGGTCGCGTCAACTCCGCCAATTCCGGCATTTCCCAGCCCATTTTTTCCTCGATAATTTCGCGCAGCGCGATGTTCGCTAACCCCAAATGTCCGGTATCTGCCACCAAGGGATGGCTTATCGCTCCATCGCCGGAATTGAGCTGGCGGACGCGGCGTGAAATCAAATTGACCAGAATGTTGGGGTTGCCAACTTTCTCGAGTGCCTTCTTTGCAAGTTCAGCGTTCATGTGGGTTTGTTTTTCATCGACGAACTCCGTCTGGATCCTTCCCGGGCATCGGTGCCATTTCACTTTCCAGAATAATTCGACAGGTTGCGTATTCGGTCGAGCCGTTCAGCTTCACGTTCGTTCAGCTTTTCATTTCGGCAACCGGATTCGACTCCGCCCATCAGCCCCGCTTGGGGTTCACAAGCAGCAGCACGATTCCGCCGACGAGCGCAAGCGCTCCGACGACGGGCGGAATAAAGTGGCTGTCGGTGGTCTCAATGTGCATTCCGAGGAACTCGACAGGCTTTCCCGGGGTCTTGAAGGTGATGCCCGAGTAAGCGAGCACCACGATGCCGAGAGCGATCAGGATGACTGCAACGATGGTTTTTGTGTTCATATCAAATCTCCAGTTTGCTTTCTTCAGTTAACCGCTTCTTAAATCGGTCGTTTGCGACCGGAAATGAGGTTGACGAGTATCATGACAACGGCAATCACCAGCAGGACATGAATGAACCCGCCCATCGTGTAACTGCTTACGAGACCGAGCAGCCACAGAACGAGCAGGACTGCCGCAATTGTGTACAATATAACATTTTCCTTTCAGTTTACTCTGGAATCATTCCCGGCTGGCGCTTCTGCCCCAACCAACAGCAATCCGCCAGTTTATGCCGCTTTGGCCAACTTCGGTTCTTTCAGCACGACCTTGACGCCTTTGATGGGTTTGGCCACCGCCTTGCGAACCGCCTGCACCGCGGTCGAACCCACTTGGCCAGCCGCTTTCAAGGCTCCGTCGGCAGCAGCCGCTGCGGCATCCTCGACACTGACTCCCATTTCTTTGGCGCCTTCGATCGCCCCTTCGACGAGCCCGGTGGCCGCGGCTCCAACGTCGCCGCCGACCTGGGCCGTATCCCGGATCGCAACTTGGGCGGTGTGGCTGATGGTATCCAAAACCTCCGCGCCGGCGCCTTTGGTGCCGCGAAGCACCCCGAGCATGATCCCCTTGGCGGCATGTCCCAAGTCGGCCCCGACCTGCACCGCGCCGCGGATCGCGCCGCCGGCAACGTTGGCAATGACATCGGTCACAGACGTGCCCACCTTGCCCGTATCTTTGATTGTTGCGGCGAGGATTTGAGTAACGGCATCCACCGTCGCCTGGACGATGTTTCCCGTGCCTTTGATTGCGGCAACGACCTGGTCTTTTACGGTTTCAATCATTCCTGAATGCGTTGTCTTCATGTTTAGCTTCCTTTCGTCTTGTTACGGTAATTTGTCTCCAGCTTGGACTGGCTGGCGCGTTTTCGTGTTCGCACCAGCCAACAGCCATAAGCCGGTTTAGTTATTGGGATGCTGCCGGGACCTCGATGGTCATGTTGTTGATCACGCTGGTCACACCGTTGATGTCGGTGACGAGCTTGGTGACCAGGCTCTTTTCAGCATCGTTTTTGGCAATGCCGCTCAAGGTGACGACGCCGTCCGTCGTTGAAACCGTGGTGTGCAAGGCGCTGGTCGAGTGGTGCGACAGCAACGACGACTTGACTTGAGCCGTGATGGAGGCGTCATCAATTTTGTCGCCGATGGTTGCGTCTGGCGTTGCCGAGGTCTTGGCAATCGTCATCTCATTCTTGACCGCTTTGACGTTGTCAACGTCCTTGGCGTATTCGGTGGTGAGTTCCTTTTGCGCCATGCTGCTCGCTTCACCCTGCAAGGTGACGATGCCGTTTTTCACATACACGGTGGTTCCGGTGGCGCTCACATTGCGATGGAACAAGAGTGCGGATTTCACTTTCCAACCGATCCAGGTGTCCGAATGTTCGGCGGGTTGTTCGCCGCTGACTTGCAG
>JBEKJN010000176.1:0-6148 GCA_050011235.1 Verrucomicrobiota bacterium
CTGAATTTTGCCGCTCCATCGTGGCAACAATTTTCTTCGCCGTCATCTTGTGCGGAGTTTATCCGCACGTCGTTATTGGCGTGTCCCAACAGCTTTTCCCGCATCAGGCCACCGGCAGTTTGCTCGTTGACCGTTCCGGCGCGGTGCGCGGCTCGGCGTTGCTCGCGCAGAATTTCACGGGCGCGAAGTATTTCCATCCGCGCCCGTCGGCGGCGGGCGCGAACGGCTTTGACGCCACGAGTTCCGGCGGCAGCAACCTCGGCCCCACCTCATCCAATCTGGTGGCCAACCTCACGCAAAACATCGCCACCTGGCGTTCCGACAACGGCCTCGCAACGAATGCCATCGTTCCCGCCGACGCCGTGACGGCCTCCGCCAGCGGCCTCGACCCGCACATCAGCGTGGCGAACGCGGAGTTGCAGATTCCGCGCGTGGCGAAGGCGCGCGGCCTGTCCGAAGACCGCGTCCGCAAACTCGTTCAACAAAATACCCGCGGACGCGACTTCGGCGTTTTCGGCGAACCGCGCGTGAACATCATGACGTTGAACTTCGCGCTCGACCAGTTGCCGCGGAAATAGTTTCTTTGCGGCATGGATTTGTCCGCTGACGACCGGTTGAAGCCGGAGGATTTCCTGCGGCTCATCGAAAGAAGCCGCCTGGGAAAGCTGAAGATTTATCTCGGCCACGCGGCGGGTGTCGGCAAGACCTACGCGATGCTCGAAGAGGCGCATCGCCTGAAGAAGGCGGGCGTGGACGTGGTCATCGGCTGGATCGAACCGCACGGGCGCAAGGAAACCGAGGAGCTCATCGGCGATCTGGAAATCATCCCGCGCAAAAAAGTCCCGCACGCGGGCGGCACGGTGGAAATTCTCGACGTTGATAAAATTTTTGACCGGTATCCAACCGTTTGCGTCGTGGACGAGCTGCCTTTCAGCAACGTCGCCGGTTCGCACAATCCCAAGCGCTACCTGGACGTGCAGGAACTGCTGCAGGCCGGCATCAACGTCATCACGGCGATGAACATCCAGCATCTCGAAAGCCTGCACGACACCGTGCTGCGCGCCACGGGCGTGGACGTGCGCGAGCGCGTGCCCGACCGCTTCGTGCTGGAGGCCGACCAGATCGTGAACATTGACCTGCCGTCCGACGAATTGCGCGAGCGGCTGCAACAGGGGAAAATTTATCCGACGGACCGCGCCGCCGCCGCGCTGGGGAATTTTTTCACGGAAAACAATTTGAATGCGCTGCGCGAATTGACCCTGCGCGAAATCGCGTCCGCGCTCGACCAGCGCCCGCGCACCGGCGCCGCGTCGCCGGCGGAGGTCAGCGGAAAAATCGCCGTCTGCATGAGCACCAATCCCGTCACGACCGCGAAACTGCTGCGCACGACGTCGCGGCTCGCGGGGCGTCTGAACCGCGAATGGATGGCGGTTTATGTGCGGCGCAAAAAGGAAGACCCGGTGCGTATCGCGGCGGACGTGCAGCGGAAATTCATGCAAAACGTCCAACTGGCGACCGACCTGGGCGGCAGCGTCACCGTCCTGGAGAATGAGGATGTCTGCGCGGCGCTATTGAAGTATTGCCGCGAAAATGACGTGAGCTTGGTGGTGCTCGGCACGACGGAGCGGCATTGGTGGCAGTTCACGCGCCCGAACGTCATTGAATTTTTCATGCACCACGCGCCCGGCATTGACCTGCACATCGTTGACCCGGGCACCTGACCCGGATCAAAAATCGCGGGTCTGGCCCGGAAGCAGCAAATGCAGAATCTTGCCGGCGGTCTTGAATTTTTCCTTCGCGGCGGCATGGTCAATTTTGATCGGCGGGAAGGTGTCGTAATGCACGCCGAGTATTTCGTGGCAGCGCACAAATTCGGCGGCTTTCACCGCGTCATCGGGACCCATCGTGAAGTTGTCGCCAATGCACAGGACGGCAAATTTTAATTTTGTGGACTCGCCGATGAGCTTCATGTCCAGCGTCAGCGCGGTATCGCCGGAGTAATAAAAGTTTCCTTCCGCGCTCTCGACGACGAAGCCGCCGGGGTTTCCACCGAACGTGCCGTCGGGCATCGTGCTCGAATGAATGGCATTCACGAATTTGGCGCGGCCAAAATCGAATGGGAAACCGCCACCATGGTTCAGCGGATGCACGCGCGGCGCGCCCTGTTGGTTGAGCCAGGTGGCGACTTCGAAATTGGCGATCACCAGCGCGTTGGTGCGTTTGGCGATTTCCACCGCGTCGCCGACATGGTCGCCGTGCCCGTGCGAAACGAGAATGAAATCCGCCGGCACTTTTTTCGCGTCAATGGCTTTGGCGAGCGGATTGCCCGAAATGAACGGGTCGAAAAGCAGCGTGCGATTTTTGACCTGCACCGAAAAACAAGCGTGGCCGTAGTAGGTAACTTTCACCGGATTTTTTCGATTTACGATATACGATTTACGCGCTCGCTCCAAATTCTCGAGCAACAGACAAATCGTAAATCGTAAATCGTCATGCCGTCGTGCTCACTTCCGGCTCCGGCGTGTCGAGGAAGCCCTGCAAATGACGGACGCGCGTCGGGTGCCGCAGCTTGCGCAGCGCCTTGGCCTCGATCTGGCGGATGCGTTCGCGCGTGACGTTGTACATCTTGCCGATTTCCTCGAGCGTGCGCTCGTAGCCATCGAGCAGACCGAACCGCATTTCGAGAATTTTGCGTTCGCGCTCGGTCAGCGTCGTCAGCACGTCGCTCAACTTTTCGCGGAGCAGGCTGTAGCTGGTGACTTCGGACGGGTTTTCCGCCGATTTGTCCTCGATGAAATCGCCCACGCTCACGTCACCGTCGTCGCCGACGGGCGCGTGGAGCGACACCGGTTGTTGCGCCATCTTGAGCAGCGCGTGGATGCGCGCCACCGGCATGTGCATTTCGTCGGCGATTTCCTCCGGCGTCGGTTCGCGTCCCAACTCCTGCGTGAGCTGCTTTTGCGCGCGCCAGAGCTTGTTCATGATTTCAATCATGTGCACCGGGATGCGGATGGTGCGCGCCTGGTCGGCAATCGAACGCGTGATGGCCTGGCGGATCCACCAGATGGCGTAGGTGGAAAACTTGTAGCCGCGGCGATACTCGAATTTCTCGACGCCTTTCATCAACCCGATGTTGCCTTCCTGGATCAAATCCAGGAACGACTGGCCGCGGTTGGTGTATTTTTTGGCGACGGACACGACGAGGCGCAGGTTGGCCTCGGCCATGTGCGTCTTGGCTTTCAGCCCGCGGTCGGCAGCGGCTTTCAACTCGCTGAACACCTTGAAAAATTCCTCGCGCGGCATCCGCACGAATTGTTCGAGCACCTGGATCTTGGCGCGCTCGGCCTCCAGCGCCGCCCGCCGTTCGGCGGTGGTGCGCAACGCTTCCAGTTCCTGGATGTGCCGCAGGCTCGCCTGGAATTTTTCGTGGACGTTGCCCGCCACGATGATCATTTCCTCGACGACCTTTTGTTTGTAGAAAAATTTTTGAAACATTTCCTGCAGCTTGAGGCCGAGTTTCTTCAACTCACGCTGCAACTTTTCCTTGCGGCCCTTTTGCAGGGCCTTCTGCCAGGCAAAATACTTCGCGTCCACCTTTTGGTCGAGGGCGTGGACTTTTTTGATGAGCTTGCGCAAATCGCGCAGATGACCTTCGCGATTGGTGATTTTTTTGTCCACAATCACGCGGTCGAATCGTTCCTTCGGCGGCTCGGACAGCAATTTTTCCGCGATGGCAATGTGTTCCTTCGCGGTGAAGCCAAGGCTGTAAACGATGCGCTTCATCTCGATCTCGGCCTCTTCGATGCGCTTGCAAATTTCGACTTCCTGTTCGCGCGTGAGCAACGGAACCTTGCCCATCTGGTTCATATACATGCGAACCGGGTCATCGAGAATTTCGAGCCGCGCGTCCTCGTCCTCCTCCTGCTGCTGCGCGGGTTCAGGCTGTCGGGTGCGTTCGGCCTCGGCCTGATCCATGACGATTTCCACGTCGAGACTGCGCATTTTGGTCAGCAACGCGTCCAAATCCTCCGGGCTGAGATTGTCCGGCAGAATGTCGTTGATGTCATCGTAAGTGATGTACCCGTGTTCCTGGGCGAGGTGGAGCAGCGTCTTGACCGTCTCGGTCAAATCCACGGACGATTGGATGGGCGCTGACGCCACGGTGGCTTGACCGCTTTGCGGCAATTTTTGCGCGCCGGAAGCAAGCGGTTTGCCCGCATGCGACTTGGCCTTCCCGTTGGTTTCCACCGGTTTGGACACTGTCCGTCGCGCGATGGAGACGACAAAACGCCGCCGGGCCGGAGCCGGTTTTGCTCCTGCGCTGCGCCCGCTGCCGTGCTTGCTCCTGCGCGCCGCGCCGGCTGACGGTGTGTTCTTTCGATGCGACATAAATATCAGACCCGTAAAATTCGTTTTAGTTCAGGGAAACAGGGCCTTCTGCTTCACGAACCGGTCGTCGTCGGTTCTGCACAACTGTTCACTTGTCCATTGAGCTTCAGGAACTGCGAACACCAGAACGCCAGAAGACTGACACGCACCCATGCTAACCTCTTCTGCGGGAAATTCAAGGATAATCGTAACCCTATCGTAACCCAGCGAAGGCGCTGAATTGCAGCAAAAAGGGATGTTTCTATGTTTTAACTTATTGTGGAATAGTAAGTTACAATAAATCTAATCAAGCCAAAGCCCGCAAGGCGGCGATATCACGGCCAATCTGCCGGTGTAATTCCGCCGATGAAGCAAATTTCTTTTCTTCCCGCAATTTCACGCCAATTTCAATCGTCAATTCCTCACCGTAAAGGTTGCCCTCGAAATCCAGCAGGTGTGCCTCCACGCGCAGTTGCCGCGCAGCCGATACCATTGTCGGACGAAAACCGATGTTGAGCGCAACGCAATGGGAGGTTTTCTTCACTTTGGTCAGACCGGCGTAAACGCCGTTCGGTGGCAGAATCAAACCCGTCACGTCAAGATTCGCGGTGGGAAAACCCAGTTGCCGGCCCACGCGGTCGCCTGCCACCACGCGGCCGGAAATCGCGTAAGGCCGTCCCAGCATCTGGCTCGCGGCGTCGAGTTCGCCGGCGCGGATCGCCTCGCGAATGCGCGTGCTGCTGACAATCCGGCCGTCGAGTGAAACCGCGGCGAGGCCATGAACGGTAAAACCGGTTTGGTCTCCAAGTTTTTTTAACAACGCGACGTCACCGCTGCGCTTGTGCCCAAATACAAAATCCATGCCGACGCACAGGCTTTGAATTTTTCCCAAATCGCGCACCAGCCGGCGGATGAATTCCTCCCCGGTTTGCCGGCTGAACTTTTCGTCAAAACGAATCAGCAACAACGTGTCTGCCCCGAGTGATTCAATCGCGCGCAGCTTTTGCGGCAGCGAGTAAATCAGCGGTGGCACATGATTGGGCGCAACCACCGAGTTCGGGTGCCGGTCGAACGTGAGCACCAGCGCAATGGCGTCATGCTGGCGCGCGTCGGTGATGGTTTGGCGGATGATTTGCTGATGGCCGAGATGCACGCCGTCGAAAAATCCGATGGCCAGGCAGACTCTTTTGCTGCCGGATTTCAGTTCGGTGGCGGCGCGGATGGTTTTCATCAGTAGCGGCGGAGATTAAGATTACGATTAGGAGCAAGCTTGAGAACGCAAAAGCACGAAGTTCTACGCGTAATCTTGATCGTAATCATGATCTTAATCCTAACTCATTGTGGCCAGCTTCAGAAACGGAATCACTTTTTTCTCCAATTCGGTGGTCGTCAATTTCAGAACATCGTCCAACGATGTCGCATCAGCCACGTCAAATTTTCCCGAAGTCACGCGCCGCAAGGTTGCCAGATGCGCGCCGCAGCCGAGTTTCTGGCCGAGTTCGTGCGCAATGCCGCGGACATAAGTGCCCTTGGTGCAGGCGACTTTAAATTGGCCGAGTGGCGGCTCGTAATTCGAGAAACGGCAAGTGTAGATATGAATCAGCCGCGGTTCGCGCACCACCTCGATGCCTTTGCGGGCGAGCTTATAAAGCGGCACCCCTTTTACTTTGATGGCCGAAACCATCGGCGGTGTCTGCATCTGGTCGCCGATGAATGTGGCGGCGGCTTCGTTCAATTGGTCGAGCGTCAACGGCGGCACAGGCTTGGTTTCGAGGATTTC
>JBEKJN010000177.1:0-6079 GCA_050011235.1 Verrucomicrobiota bacterium
TCCATTCCAGAAAATGTTTTGTCGCGCGCGTGGCAATCCGCGCCGCGCGGTCCATCGGAAAGCCATACGCGCCGGTGCTGATGGACGGAAACGCAACGGTTTTGATTCCGTGGTGGGCGACGAGCGCGAAGCAGCTTCGATAACAGTTCGCGAGCAGTTCATCCTCACCGTGACTGCCGTCGTGCCAGACCGGACCGACGGTGTGAATCACCCATTTGGCGGGGAGTTTGTAGCCACGCGTGATTTTGGCGTGGCCGGTGGCGCAGCCGCCGAGCGTGCGGCATTCCGCGAGCAATTCCGGCCCGGCCGCCCGATGAATCGCCCCATCCACCCCGCCGCCACCGAGCAACGTCGTGTTCGCAGCATTCACAATCGCGTCCACGCGCTGTTGCGTGATATCGCCGGCGATGACGGCAATGCGGTTTGAAACGGTTTCGTTGGTCATGGCTTGTTCTTAAACACAATCCGTCTGTTCCGCAACTGACATCGCGGCTCGGCTGGCCGAACAGCAAGGGCAAGTTGGAACTGGAATCGAAGCAGGCGATGCGTGCGCGCGGGCTGGGTTCGCCTGACCGGGCCGACGTGGTGCTCGGCGCGATGATGCAGGCGCAGACCGGCGGCGTGAGCTTTTCCCGCGTCGAGGTGCCGGAGCGCGACGAGTTCCGTGTCGCCTCAATGTCACCGCGCGGACGGATACTCGTTTGAAAAATGTTGAATTGCCGACCCGTCGCTCGTCACGCTGGCACTCACGAAGCGGATATTTCGCTGAGGTCAGCACTTGCACACAGGCTCGCGCACTTGTTAGCCTCCGCCAATCTGCATTATTTGCGCCTGCGGGTCTTTGAGGCATTAGCCACTTCTTGGTATTGTGAGCACTGAGAATGAGCGGCCCTAATGTGATAATAGAAGTCCCAAAATGAGATAGACGTAATTCCATCACTCATGGTAGATAAAAATCTGCGGGACCAGAGATTGCAGAGAAACGTCCGTTTCCCCAAAACCTGGTGAAATAACTATTGTGATAAAGAACGCGCCAAGTCGGTTGGCGGAAGCGAAGAATGGAGCGTCGGTATGAAGACAGGCTACAGAAATTCTCAGGACAGCAGTTCCGCCGAGGTCGCCCGGTTTCTAAACCTCGGAAGCGTAACACCACAAGCGGATTTTCGATTCCTAGCTGCGGCTTCGGTGCTGAAGAAGGTATTCCGTCTCAGCGCCTTGGCTCTGCTAGCAAGCTTTTTAGGCCTGCGCCCTCAGCCAGCGGAGGCCAATCTGCAAACGTTGGATTACGAGTGTGAAATGGACCTCCAAAACCCTTTCTTGTCGGACGATGGTGTGGAAATGAACATCGGCGGACTTCAAGTCAACTCTGCCACCGGCGTGGTGGGCGTAGATGGATTCGGCGCCACGACCGACCTGACGCCGGGGCCAAACGGGACATGGATTTTTACCCCCAGCGCAGGCCTGACGGTGGGGTCAAACGCCTACATGAACCTCTACATGAATTACAGTGCCCAAGGGGTTTCGCCGCCGATTCAGATTACTTCGGTCCAATGGAGCGACAACGGTGTTCCCTGGAACCCACCGTTAACGAACTATCCCGTCATCCCGTTAATCACCATCAATCCGAACAATACTTCTACTGTTACTTTTTCGAACGCCGACCCTGTCAATGCTTGGGATTGGAATGCGACAATGTATGTGAACAATAACCCTGCCAACTTTGGTGGCACCAGTTTCAATACGCCTACCGGCACACAAGTCGGCTCGACGGGTTTCGAATTGGGTCCTTCGGGCGGCGGCAGCGATTCGCAAACGCTCTCCCTCGGCACGGTTAGTCCGAACATGTATGAGCTTGTAGTCGCGACGTGCTATCCGAGTGATGACCCGTCGGACACGTTCTCCCTAGCAGCAGCAGTCGTGGTACCAGAACCCTCCACTTTCGGCCTGCTCGGCCTCGGCGCCGTCGCCCTATTGGCCTGCGTCATGCGGCTGCGAAAGGCAAAGGCCTAGGGCATCCCAGCCTAAACCATCTGGCGAAACAATTGAGCCATCCGTGAGGGTGGCTCATGTTGTTTTATGAAAGGGCCACCCATTAGGAATTGGTATTCATTGATTTTGCCAGCTCAACCGCGACAACCGAGCAGTCCATCAACGCCGCTGCAATCGAATCCTGACCCGTCTTTTGTTCACTTCAAAGGTAGTGTCTCCCGTTGCGGACAGCACGTGCAGACCAACACCACTGCCATCTCGCCTGCCTGCTCGTCGAACTGGGCCATCAGCCGCAGCCGGTGCGACCCGCACGCGATGCACCGCACCTCGAACTTGCGGAACGGGCTATCAGCGGGCGTTTGGGGCGGCTGGTAGTCCTCCCGGCGTTGGAACCAGCGGGCGGCGTTTATCCCCACAGCTTACACCGGGGGTGGGACAATGGCTGTCCATGTGTGTCAGAACAGTTCCTTCTCCACCGGCACGGGGCGGATGGGTGCCGTCATGGTGGCGATACTCGTCCGGCTTGTGCTAACGCTTTGGCAGCTCTACGAATGGCACCGTTTTCAATCCATAATAAATAACCTTGAGCTAAAATCCCAAGGAGAAGAAGGGCAAAACCAAGCTCCGCACTCTGATAATACCAATGCCGATATGCTATCGGGGGATTGCCATCATACGCAAAAGTATCCGCCGAACGAAGCTGTGCGTCCAACCGAAGTGCATCAAGAAAAATGAAAACGGTGCCGATAAACTCAATGACCAAAGCTACCGAGTGGCAAACAACTCGCGGCATATGGCCGTGCATCAACTGACGAAGCGCCTCAGCCGAACTGCTGGCAACCGTAGCGGTGGCTGAACTGTGCTGCTCAACTGCATCGAGTCTCTGGCGGTGTGTTGGTGGTAGTGGTGGCATTTATGAATGAAACCACGTCGGCCAGTAATGGCACAAAATCGCGGTGATTATGACAACAATTACTCCTCCTGTGACCGCGAGAAAAACAATCCCGCCGGGTTTCTCATACCAATTTTTGCTGGCGCGATTTCTGGCGCGCTCTGCGCGCTTCGCTTCTTCTGCTAATTTCTTGGCTCGCTGAATATCCTCCAAAATCTGCCTGCCCTGCTCGCTATCGAGTGGCACCAACAGGTGATAGAGCGCGTGAAATGTCTCCAAGTCTTGGCCCTTTAGCCCGCGCCCAGTTCTATCATAGGGCACTTCATCACCACCGATGGAAAATATCGTACCCTTGAGGACGTGCATCCCTTCACTGGGGAGCTTTAACGGGTTGCGAAGTCCTTGGCTGAAATCCGATGGCGCTATGAACTTCATAATGCGAATGACACCTAAAGCCCCAAATTTCTTCAGCTTTGATAGTGTTTGCTTGTCTATAGGCATGAAATGAGATTATTCCTGGCAAAGCAGCGGTCAAGCGCTCATTTTGACAATCCGCTCAGCCAGTCCCGAAACCGGGAAAACCGCCGTCACGGGAAATTCCACCGCACAGTCAAAATCGTTAATAACGCGCTGTGACACGCCGACTTCGCAGCCCGCGTCATTGGGACCCGCCCGCCGTCAGAAACGCGCACACACCGCAGATGCGCGCGAAACCCGCTCACTTTTGAGGTCGGTCACGAACACGTTCTTTGCGTTTACTGAACACGCCACGCGCGCGTCGTTTTCGATTGAGTGCGTTATGTATGTTTTATGGCTGACACATGCAAACGAACGCAAACGCACACACGCGAAGGCGTGACAGTGGGAATCTCCTTATGAACATTGAATAAAACGCGGATTTGCTTGTCATTGTTGGCGGTTGTCGAGATCGGGCGAAAAGGGGCGTTTTCAATACACCACTTTGTTCAGCGGATATTCGATGATGCCTTCCGCGCCGGCGGCCTTGAGTTGCGGAATCAATTCGCGCACGACATGCTCGTCAATAATCGTCTCCACGGCCACCCAGCCTTTCTGGCTCAGGCTGGAAATCGTCGGGTTCCGCAACGCCGGCAGATTTTTCAGCAGCTTCGCCAGATTCTTTTCGGCGATGTTCATCTTCAAACCGACCTTGGCTTCCGCTTCCAGCGCGCCTTTGAGCAGAAGCGCCAGCGTCTCAATTTTCCTGCGCTTCCACGGGTCTTTCCACGCCTGGTGATTGGCGATGAGCCGCGGCGTCGAAGTCAGCAGCGTGTCCACGATGCGCAGCTTGTTCGCGCGCAGCGACGAGCCGGTCTCGGTCAATTCCACAATCGCGTCCACCAATTCGTGCGCCTTCATTTCCGTGGCGCCCCACGAAAATTCCACCTCCGCCTTCACGCCATGCCGGCGAAGGTATTTCTTTGTGAGGTTGACGACCTCGGTCGCGATGCGTTTGCCCTTCAAATCCTTCACCGATTTGATGGGCGAATTTTCCGGCACGGCCAGCACCCACCGCGCCGCCTGCCGCGTCGCCTTGCTGAAAATAAATTCGGCGACCTCATGCACGTTCGAACCGTTCTCGACAATCCAGTCGTGACCCGTGATGCCGCCGTCGAGATAGCCGTGCTCGACGTAACGACTGATTTCCTGCGAGCGGATCAGGCGGATTTCCAGTTCGGCATCATCCACGTAAGGCACGTAGGAGCGGCTGCTGACGGAAATGTTGTAGCCCGCCTTCGCCATTTTCTGGAGGGTGGCTTCCTGCAAACTGCCTTTCGGCAGACCAAATTTTAATTTCTTGCTCATCTTGCTGCTGCAAATCCTGTTTCACGCGCGGACGCGAATACTTCTTCGTCGAATCGTTCACGCGCGTAACGGGGTTAATCTGCCAAGTCCGGCGCGGAAGCGCCACTTTCTTCTTTTTCGTTTTCATTGCAACAACAAAAACTTTTGACACGGATTACACTGACTTTCGCGGACTATTTTTATCAGTGTTAATCCGTGAAATTCGTGTCTTCATTGCACGCTTTCAATCGTCCATTCGCCATTCACCTTTTTGAGCGAGAAAGTGTAATGCCCTGACATCGCGCCGCCCGCATACCAGGTGCCGATGGCCTCGACCGTGTCATTCACCGGCTCCGAAGCTTCCACCCCGAGAATCATCGCCGGCTTGTCCGTGTCCCGGTCAATCGGTGTCCGGTTTGGATGAAGTTTCGCCCGTTTGCCCGGCTTGATGGGCGGAACATGATTCGGATAATCCCGCCGGATGGCGTCAACTTCGGCGTCCTCCCCCTGAAGAAAAATCGCGGTGTATTCGCCGCCGTCCCAAAAATGTCTTTGCAGCAAATAGCCATACACCGCCTCGTCAATTTTGAATTCGTCCGTGTCTCTCAACTTTTGCGGCGGAGCACCGCGGCGCGCTCCCGAATGCTTGTGCGAAGCGCAGCCGGCCAGTAAACAAATGGAAAATGCGGCAAATATTAATACGGCTTTCACAAACTTTTCATTTCGATTTTTTTTAAACACGGATGGACACGAATTGAGTACTCTCTCACCCGGTTCCGCTGCTGCGGAACCAGCCTCTCCCATCCGATGGGAAGAGGCGGGGCCAGGGATTTTTTTCATCCGTGTTTATCCGTGTTCATCTGTGGTTAAATTCACTTCTTCCAAATCACTCTTCGTCCAGCCACTGAAATTTCCGCGCGCGCAATCGCCGCTACGCACTTCGGATAAAGCTCGTGTTCCGCCGCATGAATGCGCTGATGTAACGTCTCCGGCGTGTCGTTGTCGAGCACCGGCACGGTTTGCTGGCCGATGATTGGGCCGGAATCCACGCCCGCGTCCACGAAATGCACCGTGCAACCCGTCACCTTCACGCCGTGGTCGAGCGCCTGCTTCCACGCTTCCAGACCGGGAAACGACGGCAGCAGTGATGGATGGATGTTCACGATCCGGCCTTCAAATGCGCGCAGAAATTCGCCCTTGAGCACGCGCATGAATCCCGCGAGGACGACCAAATCCACTTTTGCTCTTTGCAGCGCGTTGACGAACGCCCGCTCCGCCTCCTCGTCCAGTTTGGTGCGGAATTTTCCCGGCGGGATGAATTGCGCCGGAATCTTCCGGTTCCGCGCGTGCGCCAGAATCCCCGCACTTTCGATGTCGCTCAAGACGAGGGCGACT
>JBEKJN010000178.1:0-6065 GCA_050011235.1 Verrucomicrobiota bacterium
TTCGGAAATAATTACAATTTGTCCTCTTCAACAGGAACCTCGTCACTTTTTGATACGACTTCGACTGCCCTTAATATTGCTGGCATCGCCCAATTTGGCGCAGAATATGGTTCGGGATCGGCTGTGCTCGGACTTTATACCGATGCCGCTACGTCGAGCGGACTCTATTTTAATAGTAGTTTTTGGGGCGGAAATCAGTATGTAAATACAATGCAAATATCGGATATTGCACATGGAGCCGGGTATGTTCTTTTCGGCGCAACTGTCATCAATGATGTTTATGGCGCGGCAACTCAGCAAATATCGCCGTTAGCAGCTGAAGGGGATGTTAGTGCCGGTTATATTGGGCTGGTTGGTGGTCCGGTGGGAGCAGCGGTTGGTGTGACGTATGGTTTATTCCATAACGATATCAATGGCGCTGCGGCGGGAAGCTTTCAGATTCTCACCGACTGGTATTACAATGCGCCGTTCGGGCCAAATTTTGCTGATTTGCCAAATAATCCTTAAATCATGCCCATTGACACAGCTTGATTTTTTACGAGACTATGTAAGCAAATGATTCGATTTTTAAGAGAACTTTACCTGTTACGCACTTTTTTGCCATCGTAAAAATTGCCGAATTGGCGTCGCAAGGTTTTTGCCCGTTTGGCCGCGCTGCCATCGTAATTCGTAGCCGAATAGCCGCGCTCTGATCGTAAGGCTATGACACGGCGGGTTCATTTTCGGATTTTCAAGTGACTGGAGGATTTCTCACCACATTGGCATCGTAAGTGACCGCTGCTCCTGGGGCTTGCCGCATTGGCATCGTAAGGCCGGGATTTTTCCGTTGCACCGGTTTTTGGCCGAACTGGCGTCGTAACGTTATGACGCCGGCGGCCGGATTATGGGCCGGTGATCTGGCGCATGGCGTCGTGGAAGGACAGGCCGAGGACCTGGACGTGGAAGTCAATGGCGTTGCCGGCGAGGTTGCGTTCGGGCCAGCGCCAGTAGCTGTCTTTGACGATGAGACCGGGATAGGCTGGCAAAATAAAATTGCCGGCCTCGCACGCAACCAGTTGGAGACCGCGTTGCTGAAGCAGCGGCACCAGCGGTGCGATCCGGGCGGCGCGGATTTGTTCGCGGGTCCAGCGGATATTTTTAAGTGAGGGGCTGGTCACAGTCTTTTCTCCAGTGGGGTTGAATGAGGACGCGGTTGACCTGTTTGAGGTCCACGATGCGGGTCTGGTCGCGGACGGCTTCGATGAGCGCGCCGAGGCACAGGTTGCGGGTGCGGCGCAGCAAACCTTCGCCGGAACGAACGATCAAGGCCAGCGCTTCGGGTGTGAAGGTGTTGTGGCCGAGGCCGGCGCGGTCGAGCTGATCCAAAACAAACTGTTCGACTGTTTCGGGAGCCAGACGCGGCAGGAGTGCCGAGTAAGTGACTCGCGAACGGATTTCCTCGTTGATGGACAGCGACAGGGATTGCAGCAAGGGCGGCTGGCCGATGAGCACCAAGTTATGCGAACGCGGAAAATCCTCGCACAGCAGACGCAGTTTGCGCAGGCAGTCCGGCGGCATGAGGTGGGCGTCGTCAATGATGGGCACGAGCATTTTGCCGGCGCGGTGAACACTGAAGGCTTGTTGCACTAGCAGGCGTTCACAGTGATGGTCGCGACCCTGGAACTCGATCTGAAAGGCTTCGCAGAGGATGCGCAACGTGTTGTGATAGGTGTGCAGGGTGCGATTGACCACGGGCGTGATCATGCGTTTGGGGTCGTGCGTCAGGAGCATTTGTTTGAGGACGCTTTTGCCGGTGCCGGGTTCGCCGAGCACCAGACAGAGGCCGCCCTGCTGGGCGTGGACGCGAAGGATGTCGAAGATTTCCTGCTGGAGCGGCAGCAGCGTGACGGCTTCCGGGTCGAAAGGATTGCGTTGGAGACCAAAATGGGAGCGGATCATAAATTAAATTTCGGTTGCGGGTTGGTTGAGCGGTTTACGGTCGTTGGCGACGGCGTCGAGCAAACGCGCTTCGCCCATGCGTTCGCCCTTGTAATAAACCACCACGCGTTCCACCGGCCGGGAGCGTTGGAACCGGATATGAATGGTGCGATCCGGCAGGTGGCGTGGAGCTTCAAAGCGGAGCGATTTGAAAGCGAACGTGTTGTCAGCACGCACATGGCGTTCTTCCTCGACGAAGAACAGTTCGTCGTTGGCCTCATTGGGCGGGAGGAAACGAACCCATTTGCGATCCAGTGCGTAGCGGTCGAGCGGACTCATGCCGAGGATGGAATGAACTTGCGCGTTGTAATGTTCCTCGACCCATTGCGTGAACTGACGGTTGAGCGCCTCCAGTGAACTCAAGTCCAGGTCGCGCGCCAAAAACTGGTCGCGCACCGTGCGAAAAAATCTTTCGATCTTTCCTTTGGCCGCACCGTCGCGCACGGGCGTATGGTGCAACAGGCAGCCGACACGGGCGCAGATTTGGAGGATTTCCTTCGAGGAGTAAATGGAGCCGTTATCCACATAGAGCGCGTGCGGCACGCCGCGTTTGTAAAACGCCGCGCGGAACGATTCGATGAGCGTGTCCACGTTTTCCGCCGGGAAGAACTGGCCGTGACAACAGACGCGCGAAGCGTCATCCAAAAAAGCAATCAATCGTGTTTGCACCGGCGAGCCGCTGATCTGAACAAACGGCCCGTAGAGCGTGTCGGCCTGCCACATTTCATTGGCATGGGCCTTGGCGAAGGCGAGCCGGTGTTTGTTGGTGCTGTCCCGGTCGGGCTTGAGCAGTTCAAATTCCCGGACCAGCCGGCTGAAGGTGTTGGGGGCGATTTGGGAACGGGTCAGCAAACCGGCCTCGATGCACAGCCGGTAAAGCAACGCCCGCGTCGGCGTTTTGCCGTGGACTTTGGGCTGCACCTTGCCGATGGCCTCCAGCACGTCTTCGACCACGACCTTGCGCCGCTTGCCCTTGTCGGAACGCGGTCTGGGTTGCATGACGGTGACGCCGTGCTGCTGGTAGCGCGAATACCAGGTCTGGATGGTGCGCCAGGTGAACTGGCGTGGATGACCGTCCTCGTCGGTGAACGTCATCTGGCTGACGGCGCGGATGCGGGCCTGAATGGAGTTGCCCTCGGCCATGTCAATCGCGCCGAGCACTCGCATCCTCAAATAGGCGGTGGGATTATGCATGAGTGATTTAGTTGCCCGCTCCGGCGTTTTGCCGATGAGCGGAATGGTTTTTATTCATGCCGGCGACGCTACCAGCGGACACGGGCCAACCGGCAGAGGATTGTCGTGTTGTCGCCCGCAGACCAAATCCGCCGCAGGCGAAAGTGGTGTGGCAATTCGGCAAAAAAGTTTCCCGACCGCTGCTTCAACCCAGCAACGGACGCTGAAAATGGAGTTGAAATGCCGCCGGTGGACACTCGCTATCGGAAAAGACCTGCCGCAGATGTTCCACGGTTTGCAGCAACGGGTTGGTCTGCCCACTCGCTGGCGGTGATTGTTCCCGGCAGAGCCGCGTTCGCACCGAAGCCAGACACTGCCGCAGTCCGCGCCGCAACCGATAGACGGTTTCCAACGCGAAGGGCAGCCGCAGCTTTTCAGCGGCGGCTTTGAGTGAAAACCCCGCCAGCAGCTTCACCAGCCACCGCCACAGCAGCGAAGCGGTCATCGTGTGACGCGGCAATACGTCAGCCAGCACGAGGGAAAATGTCCGGCCACAACCGCCGCGCCGCCCGCGATTGGAACAAAACACTCGCTGGCCACGGAACGACTGGCCGCTCGCCCGCAGGGGGTCATTGCCGACGGAACGGCTGTGCCGGTTCAAATTGCCAAAGCAGCCGCAGTGCGGACACGGCGACTGCTTGAGGGAAAAAGTTGGTTCTTCAACTCCTGCGCATCGCGCACAAAATGAAAAGGCAGATGGAACATCCACACTGCTTGCCGGAAAAACACTGGCTCCGTCGAGTTTTTTTGCGCGGCACTTCACAACGGCGGGACTCAGTTCAAGGGGATTGAGAGAAAAGGAGGACGGCGCTGACGGCACTTCAGCCACACTGGGATCGTAATCTCAACCAGAGTTACGAGTTCAATTCGGCACAAACACGGCACTTCTTACGACGGCACTGCGGCACTTAACATTTACCTTACAGGATTTGTCCTCGTCTTCAAAAGCAGTCGCGCTAGCGGAAGGACTGCGGGGGCTGTTACTCTTGTTGCGCTGATCGAATGGCTCATACTTGCGGGAATTTCATCATGGATTGACATATTTATCGGGACAAGGTTTTTACTTGGCAACGTCAATTCGCTTGCCTTCTCTAAAATAGCAATTTTGTTTCTTTTCTTTGCGCTTTACTTGGCGAATTACCATATCCTAGTCACTCGCGGCCACGGCATCAAATTTGAGCACGAGTTCAACAATCTAAAAAAGTCCAGAAAGATTTCTTTGGTGGCAAGTTCTTGTGGGCTGATTGTGGCCGCCGTAGCTTTCTTCTTATATTCACGTATCGCCTATCGTCATTTCTTCAATTTGTGAATTTTCGGACACAAGCTATCACAATGTCGGCTCAACTGCCCATCAGCGTTTTTTCCATATCATTCCCAAATATTGAACGGCAACCAATGATCCGCTTTCTCAAAGAACTTTATCTGGCAGAATTTACGTTCTTTTATCGGGCTTCCAATAAGTCGTGGTCGCATGGCTATAATGTCGGAAAAGGCGTCGCTGGTGTCTCCCTATTCGCATCGTTAATTCTCCTGGGCGTAGGTATGTGGATTGCGATTCTCACTGGAAAACAATCTCTTCTAGTGTTTGATCGTTGGAAGGTTGCAATTGCCTTTTTCGCATTTTTCTGCGTGAATTACTACTTTCTTGCAATTCGTGGCCACGGAATTAGATTTGAGCGTGAATTTAATAATTTCAAAAAATCTAAACAGACTGTTTTGCAAATAAGCTGCGTGGCCATACAACTCATTTCCGCAGCGTTTTTTATTTACACGGGTTATGTCTATCAGCACTTTTTTCACATCACTCCTAAAAATTGATAGCGAAAATGCTAACGGTGCAGTCGCGGGCAGTTTTCAAATCCTGACCGATTGGTATTATCACGCACCCTTTATTTTTTATTCGTTTTACGCCTATCAACGCTTTTTTCACATCGTTACTAAAAGCGGTTTTTGAGTAGGCGTTCGCCTTTGGCCACCCAACTGAAAATTTGACGTAAAAATAAAAATTGTCAGCGTCCGTAAATTCGGTATTCTCACAACATCTGTGAAGGCACTGCTTATTGTGGGCGTTATTTTGGCTTCCGCCGCTTCGCTTTGGGCGCAAGGTCAGATTGTCACTGGGTCTATGACAGTCGAAGCGGCCACTGCCACCCAAAACTCTGGTCTCGTCACCGAGCGCGAATTGCCGTTATCCTCGACGCTTGCGCCATCGGACTGGTTGCCGCCATCTCAAAGGGCGCCGTCCCCATCCGGTGATGTATCATTCACGGAATTATCCTGTGAACTCATAATGTATGTGGCACCGGCAATACCAGTGCTCGCCCCCACGCCGACTGCGGCTTCATCTTCAAGTTTAGTGCCGGATGTTCAGTCGCAATCGTTGTCAATTCAACCCGTGCCAGAACCTTCCGCGTTTGCGTTTGGTGGTTTGGTTTTTGGACTGGTTGCAATCAGGCGCTTATCGCATTCAAAAGTATTTGCCGCTGCCTTATTCCGCCAGCGGGAGTCAAGCTCTCAGAGATGAGGCTTACTTTTTGGAGACAAATTTGATTCGTTTTTCTTCGCAATGCTGACATTTGACGAAAATTGGAGAAGCGAAAAATCGCAAATGTTTACGGGGTCAAAACCCCCTTTTTGCGAACGATTGCGAAGCGCCATTTAAGGGTTCATATCCCTACGCCTCTTGATTGGGCTTTACGAATTGCGGGTTTGTGAAACCAAAGTGGCCGTGTTTTTTGGGCAATTTGCTCTTGCTCATTTTCCGCAACCTTTGCCGCTGCCGGTTTATTGATTTCCGTTTCACGGACAGATTCGGAAATTTCCTTTTTCACCAAATCCGTTGCCGAAGGCCGATG
>JBEKJN010000179.1:0-6001 GCA_050011235.1 Verrucomicrobiota bacterium
ATCGTTGAACCGGGACAGAAGGTCTTGCTTTATCTGGGACGCATCCATCCCAAAAAAGGACTGGCCAACCTGATAAAAGCATGGAGTAAAATTCAGAAAGCAGAAAGCAGAAAGCAGAAAGCGGAAGAGTGGGTTCTGGCAATCGCCGGTTGGGACCAGGGTGGCCATGAAGCTGAACTCAAGCGACTGTGCCATGAACTGCAAGTTTCGTTCACAGATATTCGAACTCCGAACTCCGAACTCCGAACTCCGAACTCCGTTTTATTTCTGGGTTCCCAGTTTGGCGATGCAAAGGCTGCGTGCTATGTCAATTGCGATGCATTCATCCTGCCCTCCTTTAGCGAAGGGTTGCCCATGGTAATTTTGGAAGCCTGGGCTTACGGGAAGCCGGTGCTCATGACACCGCAGTGCAATTTACCGGAAGGATTTGCCGCCGGCGCGGCGATTCGCATCGAGCCAAACGCGGAGGGCCTGGCGCAAGGACTACACACGCTGTTCCAAGCTTCCATCGCCGATCTCCAATCTACCGGCTCGCGCGGGCGAGCCTTGGTCGCTGCACGTTTCAACTGGCCGGGGTGTGCGCGAAAGATGGTTGTGGTGTATCGTTGGTTGCTTGGCAGCGGGGCGAAGCCGGAATGTGTCCAGACAAAAAGCTGAAATGCCGACATGCTGAAACACTGAAATAGGAGACCAAAGCAGAAAGCAGAAATGGATACCTGTTTTTTGAAAGCTCTCTGTTGACAGCATTTGCCAATAGTTTACTGTGATGGCATGGGTTACACGCGCACTGATTACTACGAAACGATCATCCAGCGGCAAATCCGCGCCGGACGCGCCTCGAACAAAAGCGAGGTCATTCATCAGGCGCTGGCGTTGCTGGATGCCGTCACCCGGGGCCAGGGCCCCGAGGGCGCGAGCTTTCGCAACGCGGATGAATTGGAGGTTTTGCTGTTACAAGCCCGGCCCGCCACGGCCATGACCGCCGAACGCAAGGCGCGCATCTACGGAAATTTGAAGCGATGAACTGGCAGGCGTCACCGGAGACGGATGAGGACTTGATTGCCGCACGGGATTTCATCGCTGCTGACAACGAGCAGTCCGCGCTGGATTTTCTGGATGCCGCTTTTGAGTCTTTCGACCGGCTGGCGCAATTTCCGGAGATGGGACCACCGGCTCGCTTCAAGCATCGTGCTTTGAAAGACGTCCGTTTCTTCGTTGTGCCACCGCCCTTCAACCGATGGTTGATTTTCTACAAACCCGCTGGAAAAGGCGTGGAAATCAAGCGAGTCCTCTATGGCAATGTCAACTGGCGGCAGGAGCCGGAGCGCTTTTTTTAGGATGGAAGCCGGAGGGTAAAAGCAGAAATACTAAAATCCTGACATGCTGAAACACTGAAAGATGAGATTGAAGGAAGATTTTCGGCCGCCCAGAGGCAATTTTTGCCAAACAAACCCATTTGGGAATCAAACCCAGTCCGGGTGAATCCGACCAAATCAAACCCAGTCAAACCAATTATTATCAGCGGTCATGTCGATTTGTGACAAAATGGCGCAGATTGTTGTTGCTTTGAACTACGGTTTCACGCTTTTTTAAAATGCCAGTTACTGATTTAGCGCGTTTCTCGAACACCGGCTTTGACCGTGGTGCCTCGCGTTTCAAGGAAACGTTGTGGGTGCTGGTGCGCTGCCTGTTTTTTGCGCCGTCACTGCCAATGCCCAGCGCGCTCCGCGTTTTCTGGCTGCGATGGTTCGGCGCAAAAATCGGGAAGGGCGTCGTCATCCGCTCCCGCGTCAACATCCACTTTCCGTGGCGGCTGGAAATCGGTGATCACGTCTGGCTGGGAGAGGAGTGCTGGTTGTTGAATCTGGAACGAATCACCATTGGGAACAACGTGTGCATTTCGCAGCGCGCCTTTCTCTGCACGGGCAGTCATAACCATAAACTCCCCACCTTCGATTTGATCACGAAGCCGATCACCGTGGAAAATGGCGCGTGGATTGGCGCTGGCGCGTGGGTTGGCCCGGGGGTCGTTGTGGGTGCTGACAGTGTCCTGTCAGCCGGCTCGGTGGCAACGAAGGACCTTGAACCCCGCGGCATTTATCGCGGCAACCCGGCAGTTTTTTTGAGGCCGCGCGCCATGGAGCGGTAGGCTGGGTCAGAAACCGTTAGTCAGAGGTCAGAAGTCAGGAGGTCCGCGTAAAGCTGCCGAGCAGCCACGCGGCGAGCAGAGGTCAGAAGTCAGGAGTCGGGGAGGAAAGCAGACAACAGAAAACAGAAAGCAGAAATTAACTTCGGAATTTAAGCATTTTAGTGTTTTAGGGTTTCAGCTTTTAATCTGATATGGAAACAAAATCCACGGATATTGGGCAGTCGGACTCTGCCGCACCTTTGTCGCAGGGGAAATGGGCAACTCAAGGCGGCAGGCACTCCGCACTCAAATGGGCGCTGGTGCTATTGCCGCTCGCCTACCTCTGGTTCCGGCTGATTGACAACCTGTGGCCGGAGTGGACGACCAATCCGCAATATGGCTATGGCCTGCTGGTTCCGTTTCTTTGCATCGGCCTGCTCGTGCGAAGATGGCATGCCGCGCGAAGCGCGGAGTTCGGAGTTCGGAGTTCGGAGTTCAGAGTTCAGAGTTCTCATTTCCGCTTTTCAGCATTTCCGCTTTTCAGCTTTTTTAAAAGTCCGTGGTCTGTGGTCTTGTTGTTCGGCATGCTCGCCTTTTTATACTTGCCGACGCGTTTGATCGAAGCCGCCACCCCGGAATGGAGACCCATTCAGTGGTTGCTCGGCATCGAGGCCGTTGGGCTTACGCTCTGTGCGATTTGCCTGGGCAACGGACGAGGCTGGCTGAGGCAATTGGCGTTTCCGATTTGCTTCTTTTTCGTTGCCATACCCTGGCCAACGCTCGTCGAGCAGCCAATCATTCAATCCTTGACGCGGGTGAGCGCTGCCATCGTGGTCGAGTTGCTCGGATGGGTGGGTGTGCCCGCGATGGTCCACGGCAACGTCATCGAGGTCAGCACCGGCATGGTTGGAATTGATGAAGCCTGCAGTGGCATTCGCTCGTTTCAAAGCAGTCTGATGATATCCCTTTTCCTCGGGGAATTTTATCGTTTGAGCCATTGGCGCCGCTGGCTGCTGATTCCGATGGGGTTTGCATTTTCCGTGGCATTTAATGTGTGCCGCATGTCGCTGCTGACGCTGATCGCCGCGAAAAAAGGTGTGGCCGCCATTTCCGAATACCATGATCAGGCGGGAATCACGATCACGATACTTTGCACGCTGGGGCTCTGGGGAGTGGCGCTCTTGTTGAAACAACAAAAGGCCGCGGGACAACGGACTACGGACAACGAGACCTTCAAAAATGCTGAAATACTGAAAACTGAAACCCTGAAATCAGGAGACAACAAGGACTGCGAGATTCCGAAATCCGACCTCCGACCTCCGACATCTGAACCTTCAACCCTCAACCCTCAACTCTCAACTTCGAAGGGTCAATGGTCCTTGGCCCGTGAAGTCTTCGGTTCGTTACTTCACCGGGCAGCTTTTAAGAATGTCCGTGGTCTCGCCATTTCGCTCTTGATTTGGCTGGTCTTGGTCGAGGCCGGTGTCAAAATCTGGTATCGCAGCCGCGAGTCGCACCTGAAACCCGGTCCGGCCTGGACCCTGACTTTTCCCCGGGACAATCCAACTTTGAAGGACCTGCCAATGGATGCAAAAACGCGAAGCCTGCTGCGTTTCGATGAATTCAAACAAGCCGCGTGGAGCGAGCCGGATGGAACGCAATGGGAGGCTTTCTACTTCAGTTGGTTGCCGGGCCGGGTGGCGGGTTACCTCGCCAAAAGGCACACGCCGGAGATTTGTCTTACGGCAACAGGTCTAAAGCTCCTTTCAGGCCCGAAATTAACCATGATGAACGTCCATGGTGTGGAGTTGCCCATCCGCAGCTACGTGTTCCAAACCGAAGACGGTGTCATCCAGGTCTTCCATTGCCGCTGGGAAGCCGGTGTAAATGAAGATGCCTACGTGGCGCATGAGTCCGCACGATATAATCTGATACGTGCGATATGGGCCGGCCGGGGCAACCAGGGACAGAAGGTTTTGGAGTTTATCATTTCGGGCATGGATGATCCTGAGCAGGCAAAACAAGCTCTTGCCCGTCAGTTGGAGAAGCTGATCAAGGTGGAGGGGGCGGATGAGGGGGACAGAAAACATCGAACATCCAACTTCGAACAACGAACGTCGAATAAACCACGTTAAAAAGCTGAAATGCTGACATTGATCTTGAACAGGAGCAAACCGAGTCAACGGAGAGAAGGCTAACCAGCAACCACGGACAACGGACTGTGGTCGGCAGTCAGTAGTCAGTCGTCAGTAGTTCGCGTAAAGCCGCAGAGCGGCCACGCGGCGAGCAGAGGGCAGAACAGAAAGCAGAAAGCGGAATGGGGGAGCGCACGCGCCTCGCGTGCAATTTTCCGCGCCCTCGCGGAAAACTTCAATGCTTCACGAAAGTGAAATTTTCCATCAAAAAATCCGTGTCATCCGCGTCATCCGCGGTTAAAAAAATCTGATGGCCACATGCGAATCACCCTGATCAATCAAACTTTTTATCCCGATGTGGTTTCCAGCGGGCAGCACCTGGCGGATCTCGCCCTGCACCTGGCGGGGCGCGGGCACGAAGTCACGGTGGTCACCAGCCGGCGGGCTTATGACGACCCTGAAAAAGTCTTTCCCAAACAGGAAACCTGGCGCGGCATCCGAATCCTCCGCGTGCCGGCCTCGGGATTCGGGAAACGCGCCCGATGGCGGCGTGCCACCGATTTTGCGACTTTTCTCTGGTCTTGCTGCTGGAGGTTGTTCCGGCTTCCCAAACAGGATATGGTGGTGGCGATGACGTCGCCGCCGCTGGTTTCATTTATCGGCGCCTGGTTTGCGCGGCTGCGCGGCGGCAGGTTCTGCTATTGGATCATGGACCTTAATCCTGATGAAGCCCTGGCGGCGGGATGGCTCAGTCCGGGTTCTTTCGCCGCGCATTGGCTGGAGCGTTGTTCCCGGTTCAGCCTGCGTCAGGCCGCAAAAGTAGTCGTGCTCGACCGGTTCATGCAAAAACGCATTTTAGACAAAGGCATTGACGCCGGGAGAATCGTGGTCATACCTCCGTGGTCGCATGATTCGGAGGTCCGGTTCGATGCCGCAGGGCGGGCTCGTTTTCGGAAACTCCACGGGCTGGACGACAAGTTTGTGGTCATGTACGCCGGCAACCACAGTCCTTGTCACCCTTTGGATACCATCCTGAAAGCCGCCAGGCAACTGGCTGGAAATCGGGAGATCGCCTTTCTTTTTGTCGGCGGCGGGAGCCAATTCGCACAGGTCAAGCAGTTCGCCATGGAACACTCATTGTCCAACATCCTGTGCCTGCCTTACCAGCCGATGGACCAGCTCGCGGGAACACTGTCAGCCGCCGATTTGCACCTGGTCGTGATGGGCAATCCCTTTGTGGGCCTCGTCCATCCGTGCAAAGTTTACAACATTCTGCGGGTGGGTTCGCCACTGCTATACCTGGGCCCGCAACCGAGTCACATTTCGGAAATCCTTCAGGCACTCAACGGCGAACTACCCTGCGCCTGGGCGAAGCACGGGGAAGTTGACCGCGTGATTGAACACATCGTGGCATCGAAGAAAAGGATGGTTCAACCGGATGGGGAGCGCGGCGTGTCGTTGGCGAAGAGATTCTCCAAAGAAGTGTTGCTCCCACAACTGGTGGCGACGTTGGAAGGGGTTGAGGGTTGAGGGACTGGGGAGCACACGCGCCCACGCGTGTTCCGACCGGCGCCCTCGCCGGTCGGGTCGAGGGCATTGGCCCGAACCGCACAGTATCCTTGGTTTCGAGGCTGCCTGTGGTGGGCGAGGGCGCCCACCACCGCACCCGGGGCGGGTGCGCTCCCCATTTCAACCGATTCGTTCCGGATTAGTCATCGTATGTTCGGAGATTTTGACA
>JBEKJN010000180.1:0-5976 GCA_050011235.1 Verrucomicrobiota bacterium
GCTGACGATTTTGATTCGATTCAATCGGGCATTGACCTTGGGAGAAATTTCCTTCGCATTCATAAAATTGAAAAGTTAAACGGTCAATTCCTGTTCCTCCTGGATTTTCCGGCCCTCGTCCATGACCCAGGCGATGAAAATAGTTACAAAGCCAGGAACAATGCTGAAAACCAGCTGGACCAAAATTACCCCGAATTTGGCGGCAATTGCTCCCGCTGCCGAAGGATTATCCCCTAGAAAACCAAAGAGAAAATACAATTTGAAAGCACTCCAAAATCCGATCAGAATGCTGACATAGCCGATCCGCCGGAGGTAACGGACAATTTCCGGGGTGAACAAATCGCCGCGAGCATAAAAGAAGAACAATTTGTAGGCGAACCACGTTTCCGCAGTCCAGCAAATGATGCTCACACCCATGAAAATGGCGTCCCTGAAACGGGACGGATTTGAATGTGCCAGATCGGAGTTATGAAGAATCGGAAGTTCAATAATTTCCACGACGCCGATAACCACAAACAACAAAGCAGAGACAAAAAATAAAGTTCTGAAATAGGCGCTGATTTTTTGAATTCGCTTCAGCCGTGGATTTGTCTTTGGAGAGATTTCATCCGCATTCATAAAATTAAAAAAGTTAAACGGTCAATTCCTGTTCCTCTTGAATTTTCCGGCCTTCGTCCATGATCCAAGCGATGAAAATTATCATCAGCCCCGAGAAAACCGGCGTGACGCTCAACTCCATGTCCGGCAGCATGGCCCGCATCTGGTAATCCACCAGATAGCCCAGGATGAGATAGTAGCCCTGAAACCGGAGATATAAAACGTTCCGCGCGGAGAACAAAATCCCCCGCCGATACAGCCCGAAGAGCGCATACAGCACCGCCACCGCCGCCAGATCCAGCCCCGTCTTGACCAGCACCAACGGCAGCAGTCCCCCCGGCATCGCCGCCGGCGAGGTGTAGGCATGACCATGCGAGACGACCAGCCTTGCCGGGCCGTGCGACAAAAACGGCCAGCCGCATAAAAAAGCCACCATCGCATAAACCCCCGTCACGAAGCTGAAGCCGATGAAAAACTGGAACAACATGCTCGCCTTGCGGATGCGCGCCAGCCGCGCCGCGCCGCCGGTGTCCGATTTGCCGGACATCGCCCGCGCATACAGCCTGAACACCAGAAAACTGCCCACCGCCAAAAGCATCAAGACCACCAGATTTGCATTCATGGGCGCAGTCTAAATCCAGAAATCGCTAATGTCAATAGTTTTTTATTGATAAACAATAAATAATTGGCTTTTAACAGGTTTACCCCATTTTCGTTCGAATCGTGACATTGAGGTCGTTTTTCAACGCAAAGATGCAAAGGCGTCTGGCCGCAAAGCGTTGTTCATGACATTTTCTTTGCGTGTCCGCGCCTTTGCGCCTTTGCGTTGAATTCAAACCGGCTCGACAATGGGAAAATCCAAATTAACCTGTTGGCCGATTTATGACTGATCCGCGTTACAAAAAGCTGGCCAAGTTGCTCGTGGAATATTCCACCGAGCTCACAAAGGGCGACCGCATCCTGCTCGACATGATTGATGTTCCGGATGAGTTCACCATCGAACTCATCCGCGCCGTTCGCGCCGCGGGCGCGACCCCGTTTGCCGAGGTCCGGCACACGCGGGTTTCCCGCGAACTCTTGCTCGGGACAAATGAAAAGCACGCCGCGCAGGTGCGCGACATCGAGTTGTTCCGCATGAAAAAGATGCAGGCGCATATCGCGATTCGAGGCAGCGAGAACGCGAGCGAAAATTCCGATGTGCCCGGTGACCGGATGGCGCTTTTTTCGCGCATCACCCGGCCGGTGTTTGATTATCGCGTCAACCAAACGCGCTGGTGCCTGCTGCGCTGGCCGACGCCGAGCATGGCGCAGGCCGCGGGAATGAGCACGGAGGCGTTCGAGAATTTGTATTTCGGCGTTTGCACGATGAATTACGCAAAGATGGCGCGCGCGATGATCCCGCTGGAACGCCGCATGAAACACGCCGACCGCGTCCATCTCAAGGCGCCGGGCACCGACCTGACTTTTAGCATCAAGGGCATCGGCGCAAAAATGTGCCGGGGCGACCGTAACATTCCCGACGGCGAGGTTTTTTCCTGCCCGGTGAAGAATTCCGTGAACGGTGTCATTCAATTCAACACGCCGACGATTTATGCCGGGACAAAATTTGAAAACGTCCGGCTGGAATTCAAGGACGGCAAAATCATCGCCGCGACGGCGAACAACCCGAAGCGGCTGAACGAAATTCTGGACACCGACGCCGGCGCACGTTACGTCGGCGAATTTTCACTCGGTTTCAATCCCTACATTTTAAATCCGATGTGCGACATTTTGTTCGACGAAAAAATCGCCGGCTCGCTGCACTTCACACCGGGGCAGGCCTACGAGGAATGCGACAACGGCAACCGCTCGGCGGTGCATTGGGACATGGTTTTGATTCAACGTCCCGAATGGGGCGGCGGCGAGGTATGGTTCGATGGCGAATTGATTCGGAAAGACGGCGTGTTCGTCCCGAAGGATTTGAAACCGCTGAATCCAGGGAATCTGAAATAACGCGGCCTTGACGCAATGCGGTTACAGGCGCAATTTCCGCGCATGAAAGCATCCAAGTTCGGGCTTTGCTGCGTTCTTATTTCCATTTTTTTCTCCGGCAGTCTCTCTGGCGCGTTTGCCACCGACACCAATCCGCCGCCGTATTTGACCGTCGAGCTGCGCGACGGTTCGCGCGTTATTGGTCAAAGTCTGGAGAGCACCATCAGATTTCATTCCACGCTCTTGGGCGATTTGAAGCTGGAGGTGAAAGACGTTCGTTCGATTGATTGCGTCTCCAGCAACACGGCCAAATTGACGGCGGCCAACGGCGACGAATTGTCCGGCTGGTTTGTGAATCCCCGAATCCGCGTCGGCACCAGTTTTGGGAAAGTCGAGCTGTCAGTGGACTCCATCCGCAAGTTGACGGTGTTGGTTGCGGGCTTGAAGGGACAAAAACGCCCCGGTTTGGTGGCGTTGTGGTCGGGCGAAGGCGACGGCAACGATTCGGCGGGCGGGAACACCGCGACGTTGACGGATATTTCTTTTGCGGAAGGCAAAGTGGGTCAGGCGTTTTCTTTCAATGGAACGAGTTCGTATTTCAAAATCCCATACAATCCGGCATTGAATGTGGGCAAAGGCGAAGGGTTGACCATTTCGGCGTGGATCAAACCGTCGGATGTTAATGGACTTCATCCGATTCTAGAGTGGAATCCCAGCGAAACAATGCCTGGTGTCATTGGGGTCCAATTATGGATTGGCCAAAATCCGTCGAGTCGAGGGGTATTGTGTGGTTTTTTCATGGATACCAATGGAAATAATTATGTCCAGATCCCTTCACCTGGCCGCACGCTGGTCGCCAACGCATGGCAACATATAGCGGTCACTTATAGTCAAGCCAGTGGAATTCTAGGGCTGTATGTGAATGGGAAATCAGTGTCGAAGCTCCAATGGGGCAGCTTTGTCCCTCTGACAAAAGGCAATCTTCTGAGTTTCCGCCCAAGTAATCCCGGTGATTGGACTTACAATAGATTTTTTGTGGGCTTGATGGATGAACTGGCCATCTACAACCGCGCGCTTTCAGCCTCGGAAATTCAGGCGATTTGCACGGAGCAAAACAATGGCGAGCCGTTGCCACCACCCCCGACATCCGCGCCCGGCATGACGCCTTTCAACGGCATTTATCGCGATAGTTCCAGCGAATAAAAAACAGGCGGCAATTTCTTGCCGCCCGCTGAAAATTTAACCTTGAATCAGGCCGCGTCTTTGAGCATCGTCAGGAATTGCTTCATGGCCGGCGAGAGCACCTTGTTCTTCTTGTAGATCGCGGCGATGGGCCGGTAATAAGAGCCGTCTTCAACCTGCACGGCGGCCAGCGTCTGCTTGGCGACTTCCTGTATGACCGTGCCTTGCGGCACAATGGAAATGCCGGCGTCAATTTCCACCGCCCGTTTCACCGTTTCGATGTTGTCGAATTCCATCGCGTGTCTCGGGTCCACGCCGTGCTCCTTCAAAATTTTGTCCAGCGCCTTGCGCGTCGGGATGTCGGGCTCGAAGCCGATGATCTTCTGCCCGGCGAGTTGTTTGAACTTGATGGATTTCTGCTTGGCAAACGGATGCTGCGGGTGGCAAATCAACACCAGCGGGTCCTTGCGCAGCGCGACGATTTCGAGCTTGGCGTCCTTGGTCGGATACGCGACCAGCCCCATATCCACGACGTTGCTGAACACGTCCTCATAGACCTGATTGGCGCGGCGGTATTCGACATGGACGTTGACCGGCGGATACAGCTTCATGAATTTTTTGATATACGGCGGCAAATCGTGCAGGCCGATGCTGTAAATCGTCGCCACGCGAATCGTGCCGGAAATGATGTCTTTCAATTCCTGCAACTTGCTGTGCAGCGACTCATAAGTCTGGATGATTTGTTTGCTGTAATCGTAAAGCGTCTGCCCTTCGCGCGTGAGGCGGAACTTCTTTTTGCTCCGCTCAATCAGCAGTGACTTGAACTGCCGTTCGAGTGAACTGATCTGCTGGCTTACGGCAGATTGAGTGACTTCGTTGATTTGCGCGGCTTTGGTGAAACTGCCCGTTTCGGCCAAATCGCAGAATACTTTCAAGCTTTCAATTTGCATAAGCGTGATTAAACAACAAATTCAAGTTTTAGTCAACAGGGGGTTTGCTGGCAAGCACATGCTTCACTTTGGCCAGCAATTCCGCGCTCGTGAACGGCTTTTGCAAATACGCCGCGCCCGTTTGTTTGTCGGCGGGCATTACATAGCCGCTCGTGCATAAAATCCTCATCGTCGGCGCCAGCTGCCGGATGCGCTCGATAAGTTCGCGCCCGCCCATGCCCGGCATCACCAAATCCGTGACGACCAGGTCCGCGTTGATGTCGTCGCGCGACAAGATCGCCAGCGCCTTCTGTCCGCTGTTCGCCGTCAAAACTTTGTAGCCATATTCCGTCAAAATCGTCTCGGCCATCGTCAACAACAGATTTTCGTCGTCCACCACCAGCACGGTTTCCGTGCCATGCAAATTGGCCTCCACCCCGGTGCTTTCGTGGATGAAATCCTTTTCCGCGGGCAGATAAACCCGCGCCGACGTGCCTGCGCCCGGCTGGCTGGAAATCACCACGCCGCCGCCATGATTGGTCACAATGCCATAAACCAGTGCCAACCCCAGACCCCGATGGGACTTTTTGGTCGTGAAGAACGGCTCAAAAATCCGCGGCAACACGTCCGGTTCAATGCCGCTGCCGTTGTCCGTAATTTCCACGCATACGTAAGTGCCCGCCACCAGCCGCACGTTGCGGTCCTGCGTCGGCTCGATCAATTCCACGTTGCGCGTTTGCACGGTGATCTGCCCCTTGCGGCCGTCACCGACCGCTTCCACGGCATTCTCCAGAATTTTTGTCAACGCCTGCTGCACCTTGGCCTCGTCATATCGCACGCCGAACGGGCTCTTTTCCAATTGCACATTCCACGAGATTTTCGCGCCCTGCGCGTTGCGGAAAAATTCCACGCAACGATTCGCCACCTCGTTCAAGTTGCCCGGCGGCGCGCGGTGGGTTTCTTTTTCCTGGCGGCTGAAGGTCTGGAGCTCATTGGCGATTTCCGCCGCGTGCTCGGCGGATTTTTCCACCTCCATCAGCGAACGCCGCCACGGATGCCCCGCCTCGGCCTTGCTTAAAAGCAGCGAGGTGTGGCCGAGCACGCTCGTCAGCGCGTTGTTGAAATCCAGCGACACTGTCCGTGCCAGTTGCAGCGCGCAATCCAGTTTTTGTTTAAGCACCGCACCGCTCGTGTCCGGCGCGGCGTTTTTTTCTTGAGGCGCGGCTGGCGGAGAATGAGCTGTTTAGACGTCTTGTTTCATTTTGTGTAAATAGCATTTGCTGTAGTCAGTTTTTTT
>JBEKJN010000181.1:0-5888 GCA_050011235.1 Verrucomicrobiota bacterium
GTTGAATGGTTTCAAGTTCACTCATTTCCCTTTGACCCAGCCGATGTTTTTAATTCCGCCGGTGAATTCGTTTCCACCGCTTTCATTTCGGCAGACGCAGACGGCATGTTGGACGGCGTCAGGCTGCAATTTATTTCGCGTGGTGACAGCGTGTACATATCCCCGGTTAAAGGATCGACAATGAGCATCCCGATTAACCCCCCGAATAGAACGTTCCCAAAATACCATCCATCAATCTGGGATGTGATGCGTGTCTCATACGGACTGTAACCCGGCGCTTCAAAGATCAACCTGTAATCTTCTCCACGGAAGTATCCGCTGGACCGTGCCAAGTTGACAATGGCGGGAGTCGTCTGGACGAAGACGACTTTACCGTCGTCGTTGGAGATTGTGACCTTTGCGCCTGCCGGATTTGAATTGAGGTGAACGCTTTTGTTACCGCCATCAAGGATAGATGCGCAACCGGTGAAAATCAATGGAACGATCAGGAGTGACAGGATTTGTGTTTTCATAATTTCATGGTTCGGAATGTAGAAATGCGGCCTGCCAGCAAGCAAGAAAAAACTTTGAAGCCACCTGGGGTAGCTCGTTCCGCATAACCCCATCCATCCAGTGGCGGAGTGGGAAGCCAATACATCCCCGTCTCCTGCCCTCGTCCGTTGGGGCAGATTCGGGGAGCGCAACCGTCCCGGGTGCAGCCGACGACGCCCTCGTCGTCGGCACTCGCGCGTGTGAGACTGCGTGCCGTCGCATGTTCAACCGCGAAATGTTTGCCGCGAGGGCGCGGCAAACCACACCCGAGGGCGGGTGTGCTGCCCTCGGAACACGCGCCTGACCACGTTTCGCACGAGCGAACAATGCGAAATGGGGCATCCATCCAGTAGCGGGCTTGGGAAGCCAATTCTTCCCCCGTCTTCCGCACTCGCCAAAACGTCCAAGGCAATTTCCAATCCCAACCCCGTCAGGAGTGACATCTTTGTAGAAAACACCCAACAAAATCGTTTCAAGCTCCATCAGGAGCGACATCATGTCGAACGCCGACCGGTTCGTTTGGACCATCCGGCAGGAATGAATATGCCGCCCCGACGGGGTTTGGAGATTTTTTTGTAATTGGGTTCTACAAATATTTCGCTCCTGCCGGAGCTGACAAATGAAAGCCAGAAAGCTTTTCTGGATGTTGGGCGTTGGATGTTCGTTGTTCGATGTTTCCCCATTGAGAAGATTTTCTTCCCTTCCATGCCCGCTTCTGGTTTTCTATTCGCGATCCAATTCAAACCAAAACCAATCTATGAAAAAAATCGTCACAGCACTCACACTCGCAGCGTGCGCGCTCGCTTTTGTTGGAACGGCACGCGCCCAAGACAGCGTTGCCGGGAAATGGAAGGGGCAGTTTGATTCTCAAATCGGGCTGCAAAAATATACCTTCGACTTCAAGGTCGCCGGAACCAACCTCACCGGCAGGGCTTTCGGCATCCGGGAAAATGGAACGAATGACGTGGCCATCACCGAAGGCTCCGTCAGCACAAATGAAGTCTGCTTTGTCGAACCGCTCAAGTTTGACGACAACGACATCCGCATCGAATACACCGGCAAGGTTTCCGGCGATGAAATCAAGTTCCACCGCAAGGTCGGCGATGTGGCCGAAGAAGACTTCGTCGCCAAACGGGTCAAGGCAAGCGAAGCACCGCCCGAAGCCAAGACGGACACGAATTCGCCACCGGCCAAGCCGTAGAACCCGCGATGAGCCGAAGTGCGGCGACGGATGCGAATTTGAAGTTGTGACTTGGGCTAGCAACGGAATCCCAATGGGATTTCATCACTCAGCCCAGGGTTGCGCGGAACGCGCTACCTTGGGACATCATCGTAAAATTTCATTCCAGGATGAATTGCGGGCACTATTGAAACGCTACGCGATTGAATTCGACGAACGGTACGCTTGGGCTTGATTTAACCCCTTTGGGGTTGCGGGATCATTTTGACAGACGACCCGGCGTAGTAGCTTTGCTCCAACGCCGGGCTGAACGATTTTTATCCCTTCGGGATGAAGAATGGATCGCGGTTCGGTTTTACGACGCCACGCCGCCGGCGATGTATTGCTCCATCTGGGCAATCGTCGCGTTTTGGGCCGAGATGATCCAGTTCACCAGGTCGCCGATGGACACGAGGCCGACGACCTTTTCGCCTTCCAGAACCGGCAGATGCCGCACGCGGTTTTCCGTCATGAGCTTCATGCAATCCTCAATGGAATGATTTGGCGTAACGGACACAATCTGGCTGGAAATGATTTCGCGCACACGCGTGTCCTTGGAGGATTTCCCCTGCAGCGCAATTTTGCGCGAGTAATCGCGTTCGGTGAACACGCCGGCGAGCTTGCCGCCCGACATGACGAGCAGCGAGCCGATGTTTTTTTCCGCCATGAGTTTGATGGCCTCGAAGACGGTCGCCTCCGGTGCAATGGACCAGAGCGCCGCGGTTTTGTGATGCAGCAACGTGCTGATGGGGCTGTTTTTCATAGGCTTGATTAACTTATCTGCTTGTTTAGTGAAACTTGCAAGTGATTTTTTTGCCGAAATGAATTCCTATCCGGCCCGAACGAATTTACGATTTACGATATTCGATTTACGCGGCCCGCAATCGTTCCAACCGGCTCGTAACTCGAAAATCGTAATTCTAAAATGGACTCATTGCCGACTGTTTTATTAAAGCCCGGCGAAGCCGACCGCATTGTCGCCGGCCATCCGTGGATTTATCACAGCGAAATTCTCCGCGTGACACGGCGAGGTGGCGGCGACGTCTCGTCGCCCGTTTCCGCGACGGGGGTATCGCGGCTACCTGCCGACGGCGAGCTCGTCCAGGTCAAAGACCATCGCCAGCGGTTCCTCGGCGTTGGTTTCTTCAACTCAAAGTCAAAAATCCATGTCCGCGTCCTTTCACCGGAACGCGTCGAGGTGAATGAACACTTTTTTGAGGAACGAATTCGTGCCGCCCTCGCCGTCCGGCAGAAGCATTTGCCGGATGCAACCTCGTTCCGCCTCGTCAACGCCGAGAGCGATTTCTTGAGCGGCCTCATCGTGGACAAATATGAGGACGTGCTGGTGGTGCAGATTTCGTCGCTCGGCATGGACATACGGAAGGCGCAAATCGTCGGCGCGCTGCAAAAGATTTTTTCCACCCCAAAAATGGAACGCCCCCTCTCCGGCCCTTCCGCCTTCGCCGAGGCTACGGCGGACAAGCCGGGCACCCTCTCCCCCGCTCAAGGCGGAGGCGAGAGAGAGGGTTATTCTCTTCGTGCCATTTTGGAGCGCAGCGACGTGGCGTCGCGCAAGTTCGAGGGATTGGAGGAAGCGAGTGGAATTCTGGCCGGTGAATTAAGCGGGCCGGTTTCCGTAAACTTGAACGGGCTGAAGTTTGAAACCGACCTCGTCGGAGGTCACAAGACCGGTTTGTATCTCGACCAGCAGGTGAATTATCTGGCGGTGTCGCAGTTTGCGAAGGGGGCGCAGGTTTTGGATTGTTTCAGCTTTCTCGGCGGATTCGGCCTGCACGCGGCGCGCGCCGGCGCGGCGCACGTCCACTTCCTCGACCAAAGCGCCGAGGCAATCGAGGCCTCCACACGAAACGCTGTTGCGAACGGTCTGGCGGAAAAATGTTCGTTTGAGGCGGTGAACGTTTTTGATTGGTTCAAGGCGCAAACCGCCGTCAAGCCGCACGAAAAGGTCATTCCGCGATTCGATTTAATCGTGCTCGATCCGCCGTCATTCACGCGCAATCGCGCGTCGGTGCCGGACGCGTTGCGCGGCTACAAGGAAATCCATTTGCGCGCGTTGAAGCTGCTCAAAACCGGCGGCACGCTGGCGACGTTTTGCTGTTCGCATCATGTGAATGCGGCAACGTTTCAGGACGTGATTCTCTCCGCTGCCTACGACACGCGCCGCGTGTTGCGCCGCGTCGCGACGTATTCGCAAAGCCCCGATCATCCCGTCATTCCGATGATTCCGGAGACGGAATATTTGAAGGGCTTTGCGTTGGAAGTGGTACGGTGAAAGGCGGAACAAGATGAGCGCATTCCCCGTCAGCCCGGAAAAGGAAGCCCAACTCACGCAACGCATGGCCGCGCTGGGCGTGCGCGAGGCCGACATCGAGGAAGCCTTTGTCCGTTCCGGCGGTCACGGCGGGCAGAACGTCAACAAGACCTCCACCTGCGTGATGCTGTTGCACCGTCCGACCCGGTTGCAGGTGAAATGTCAGGCCACGCGACAGCAGGGACTCAACCGCTTCATTGCCCGCCGGCTGCTGCTCGACAAGATTGAAGGCCGGCAAAAGGGTTACGTGGACGCCGAGCGCGCCCGCATTGAAAAAATCCGGCGGCAGAAACGCCGCCGCAGCCGCCGGGCCAAAGCGCGGATGCTCGCCGACAAATCGCATCATTCCGACAAGAAGGCGTCACGACGCCCGGTGGCAATGGAGTAAATCCAATTTGTCGTTGCCGGGGCACACGCCCGGCGGGTGAAAATAAAATCCTGGATTTGTCGGTTTGTATGCTTGTCGTTCGGGAGAATGTGGTAACATCCCTGTTCATGAACATCCTAATCGAAGACGCCGAAAAGCTGGAATATCTGACCAGCAACAATCAGTGGACAAAAAATGCCGCCGAAGGCAAAAGCTTCGGGGCAACCGAAGCTGCATTTCAGGTTGCGAAAAAAGAACCGATTGGCAAGTTTAACATCGTCTTTTACATCTCCCAAACGAAACAATTCGTCAACCTGGACCACGGACGGGGCAAGGGCCTGGTTGAAACCAGCCCGGCTTAGCGAACGCGCCCTCGCATCACTCGTGAGGGTGTTTCGGTTTCTCAACTTTGAATTCGGCAACGCGACGGTTGCCGACGGCAACATCCTCGCGGGTCATGTTGATCGTCAGGGTTGTGTAAGCCGTTTCCGAATCCTGATAGCCTTGCGCGGCCGCGAGCCGATACCACTTGTAAGCTTCAATCCTTGATTCGGGCGCATCCTTCCGCTCTCCCTGCAGGCTGGCGCGGTGACAACTTTCCCCCAAATTAAATTGGGCTCCGGCGTCTCCCTGCCGCGCGGCCCGGCCATACCACATCACTGATTGGGCGGCATCCCGGGTGACACCCTGCCCATGGGCATACATCATCCCGAGATTGAATTGCGCCAGAGAATGACTTTGGTCCGCCGCCTTGTGGTACCATTCCGCCGCCTGCGCGTAATCCCGCGTCGCTCCTTCGCCATTGGCGAATTTCAACCCCATGCTGAATTGCACATCCGCATCCCCGTAGTCGGCGTTGGGGGGAGTCACTTCCTGATCGGGCTTTTGCGAGTGCGAAAACATTTTGCGATACCAAGATTTTTCCATGTTCATGATCATGGACTGTTTGGTGTAGAACACAAGAAGCATTTCTTCGCCAGTCCCCAATAACTGGTCGCGCATCCCGCCCAAACCGGACAAGACATTGAAAGACAATGGAATGCCCGCACTGGGCGAAAGAGCGATGGGATGGCAAGAGGTTGACACGAATTTCACGAATTGACGCGAATGACGCTCAACGGGGCAAAAGTCCGCAGGCCCGGCGAGCGGGCGCGCGCGAGTCCAATCAGCTGCCACGCTCACGATACTCTTCATCCAGCGCCCCGTACCAAACCGAGCTCATCCATTCTCCCCGCACAAACCTGTCTTTCACGAACTCGCCTTCGCGCCTCAGTCCCACCTTCTCGCAAAGTCCGCACGCCGCGGTGTTTTTGGTGTCACAAAGGGCATTCACACCCGGTGCAAGTGGATCTCCTCAAAACAAAAACCGAGAATGGCCTCGACCGCTTCCAGCCCAACCCCCTGCCGGCGGTAGGCCTTATTCAAGCAAATCGTCAACT
>JBEKJN010000182.1:0-5878 GCA_050011235.1 Verrucomicrobiota bacterium
ACACTCTGACGCCCCTGGGCGATCAGGCTCACAACGCGCCGAAATGGTTTGCGGCGGGCGTCCGCACACGGGCTTTTGCTTCAGGGATGTTCTCCTTGAAAAACAGCAACAGTCGTTGGCACTTGGGGATGTTGGGCGCAAGCAATTCCCCGTTCAACGGCGTGTTCAAAAACTCGCTGTAGCCGGGCAGGTTCCGGAGTTCCGCCGTGTCCAAATTGCGGAATGCCATCGCCGAGTTGGGAAAATACCGCTCCTCAATCGGCTCGTGTATCAAGGGGATGATGTGATGATGGCGTGGGTCGCGGGATATTTTTGAGAGCAGCGCGACCACCACCGCCTCCTCGCCCTCCAGCACCTGCATGAAGTTGCCGTCATGGTAGAGCAGCAACCCCGTGATGCCCGCCCACGTATTCCGCTGGACGCTGCCCTTGAGCAGCTCCATCAGATCCGCCTTGCTGAAAGAATCGGTGGCCTTGCTCCTATACACAATCTGGAATAAAGAACACATAATCCAAGATATATGCTTGTCTAATATTACACGACCCCTCGGAAAAGTCAAATGACAGTACACCTAATTCTTCACCTAACGGGCAGTTGGGAGGCGGTAAGAAGCAACACCGTTTGGGTAGTGTAGGACACTACCCACGGACAATGAATTATTTCGTCCGCGTGCTTAATAAGCGTCATCAAAACCAGAAGAGAGCCAAGCGAGAATAGCTATAGCCTGCTGATTTATAGCATTTAACATAAAATGAGCAATCTTGGCATTCCGGGTGCCTCAAGGCCTCGTTTTTTCGGAACCGGTACAGGTGGCGTGAAGCGAAGAAATCCGAGTATCATCCTCTATGGGCGGCTCCAGCTTGTCAGCGGCGGGCGTTCCGCAAGGCGGTCTTGAAAGCAGCCAGCGTTTCCGGACTGACGTGATGCTCAATCCCTTCGGCGTCCAGTTCCGTGATCCGTTCTGAAATGCCCAGTGAACGCAGGAAAGAAACCACTGTCTCATGCCGTTGCTTGCACTCTGCCGCGAGCTTGTGTCCCGCATCGGTCAGAAAAATCGCGCGGTAAGGCTTCGTGTTCACAAACCCGATTTTTTGCAGCCGCGCCAGCGTGCGGTTGACGGTCACGTGCGTCACGCCCAGCCGCCGCGCCAGGTCCACCACGCGCGCCTCGCCGACGGAAGCCGACAGATCGGCGATGGCTTCGACGTAATCCTGGGCGGTTTCCGCCGCGCGGTCGCGCCGCGAACGGCGGAAAGTTTCCGCCTGCGGCACCGCCGGGTGCGCGTGCGGGGCGCGCGCGGTACCACGCCACGATCACCGCGTTTATACGCCGCTTATCAAAATGCTTGATGCTCGGGCTGCCCAAGACTGACTCAGCAAAAAGAGCGGACACCAAAACGGACACCAAACAAGTTAAAATCAGTAGGATTGAGTTATTAAGAGTTGACTTGATTCCCTAATAAAATCAGGTATATTGGCTTCGCAATCGCTGGAAAATTAGGCCGATTCCGACCCTCGCCTCCAATCCGAACCGTGTGTGCGGCAAGGATTTGGAAATCTTCCACACGCGAGTGCCAGCAGAAGTGCCAGCAAAATACCATCCGGGCAGCTTCTAGCATATCGGTGGTAACTCGCCCACTACTCGGATGCCGAGTCGAACTCAATCGTTGTAAACTCATCGCTGCTAAAAACAGTTATGAGACAACGATACCGACTCTACCGCCGGAAAAACGGCGGACGCTACTACATCCACGACGACGCGACCGGCAAACAGGAAAGCCTCGGCACCAGTGACCGGGCTACCGCTGTCCGTTTGTTCCATTCCAAAAGCGAGGCCGTCCAGCAACCGGCCGTGAACCTGCAAATTGCCCGCGCCTATCTCGCCGCCAGTGACCCGCAGATTGCCACCCGCAACTGGCAGTTCGTCATGGACGAGATGGTCAAACTCAAAACAAACGAGACCCAGCACCGTTGGCAGACCGCCATCAAGGACAAGGCGTTCAATCTAATCCGGCACCTGCCGATTTTGGAAACGAGACCGGAAAACTTTTTGCGCGTGCTCGAAACCGGAAAGGTTTCGACGAATGTCTATTTGCGGCGCATCCACAACTTCGCCCTGGACATGACGTGGCTGCCGTGGCCGGTCATCGTAAAACGGCAATGGCCGAAAGTTCAGTTCAAGGACAAGCGCGCCATCACATGGGAGGAGCATCAGGCCATCGTCGCCCGCGAACTGAATCCTGAACGTAAAGCATTCTATAAACTGGCGTGGCACATGGGCGCGTCACAGTCCGATCTCGCGTGCCTCGAATCCGAAAACATTGATTGGGAACATAACGTCATCAGTTTCTCGCGCAAGAAGACCGGCTCCATTGCCATCATGCGCTTTGATGAAGACATGGCGGAAATCCTCCGGGATTTGCCGGGCAGCGGCCCGCTATTTCCGTATCTGCGCACGGTTCGTTCCGGCGACCGGGCGACGGAATTTCACCAACGCATCGCGGGCTTGGGTATCAAAGGTGTCAGCCTTCATTCGTATCGGTATGCGTGGGCGGAACGCGCCAAAAAGGCGGGTTATCCTGAACGGTTCGCGCAGGAGGCGCTGGGACATAACAGCAAGGCCATCCATCGCGCGTATGCGCGCCGGGCACAGGTGGAACTGCCGCCCTTGAGCGAATTTGAACGGATGCGAAACAATTCTTCGGACCGCTCCAGAATTGTCGAGCCGGTGATCAAAATCCTGAACGCATAAATCAAGGAGTCAATATGAACCTGAACCCAGGCGAAGTTTTAGACCCCGTGTTTCATTTTCTGGATGATGCCATCGCGAATTATGGAGTTTATCTGTATCTCGTGCTGGTCTGGTTATCTGTGATTGTGATCGCGTGGATATTCAGCGGTGGTTTGCGGCGGAAAATCCGGCATCAGCCGCGCATCACCATAGGCATCGGTATCGTGATCCAGCCACCGTCACCACAACCAACGCCGGTCATATTTCACGAACACGATCCAGATTGTGATAATAATGATGATACGACCGAATAAGAATCACATTCCCATACCGTGCGACTGCGAGTTTCCAATCTGTTGTTTTTGTTTGTTTGCGAGTTGGCGGTTGCGGGCGTGCCTTCTTTTCAAGCGGCAATACATATCGGCAGCCCGCTTGCCAAAGCGCATCATGTAGGGGTGCAACCTGTCCCACAAATCGCGCGGTCGCTGACGAACGCCGCCGCCAAATTCCGTCGCCAGTTGCCGGTGACTGGAACGCCGGATATTTTCCCGCAGTTGCTCCTTGTCGGGTGTGAATATGCGGATGCCCCGCCGACCGCGCGAGATGCTGACATACCATTGTTCGGCACTCGTCGCGGCCTTGACCATGGAGTCCGAGAATAAAACATAATCGACGGTCTTGCCTTGCGAGCCGTAGGACGTAACGGCGTAGCCCGGTAAAAATTCACGGTAGCTGGCGTCAAGAACCCGGCCATCGGCCAGCTTGATTTTCCCATCGGTGCCAACGGATTTCACGGTGACGAGTTCGCCATTGGTCACGCGCCCACCGGACGCCAGCTTGCGATTGGCCTTCAAATGCAACCGGTCTTCTTCAGCCACCTTGATTTCCCGCGGACGGCAGACAGTGATTTTGTCGAACATCTTATCGGAGACCGTTACATACCGCCCGTCCACTTCCACCAGCAACCCCGTCTTCAAAATGCCGTCTAATTTCCCTCTGGCACCCGATTGAGCCCCACGCACCTTCTGATTAAATACAATTACGGCATCAGCCGGATAAAACCGTTCATCGCGTTTCTGCGCGTTGGTCAGATCAATCTTTTCCAAAGTTTGAACCGTCACATCATTCGCGCCGAGCAGTCCCTTCGATTTGAGTTTGTCCCGCACCTGTTCATTGACGCGGTGGACTTCGGCCCAGGTCTGCGACACCACCACGGCGGATAGATTTTTCTCCGCCAACCTGAGATATTCATCCGCCAGCTTGTCGGCTTGATCGGCCGGACCACACGACACCACCGCGCCCATCTTGTCGAGTTGGACAAACGAATCATCAAATTTGCCGGAGGCGGCCAATTTGACAGCCTGCCGGTATTGCTTGATAAGCTCCCGCTCGTCCACGGTTTGACCGCGTGACGGGTCCTGCCGGCGGATGTTGTGCAGTTCAACCGGTCTGACGCCGGAATATCGCTCGATGGCCAGCAATGCGTCCGATGCCTCGACTGCACCATGTTGGCGTGTGTCGCCAGACAAGATCAGCCGCGCTTTCCGCTCGCGGACCAGTCGGATCAAATCCAGCATCTGTCGTCCACCAATCTGCCCGGCCTCGTCCACGATGACTGCGGCGGCTTCGGCCAGTTCGCGTTTCATCAGAAAATTGGTGACGGTTGCCGGTGACGGGAACCCCGCGCCTTCCATGTCCTCGACCTGCTGGCGTTGCGGTGCAAGCACAACTACCGTTTGTCTCGCATCTCGAATCTGGTCAGCCAGTTCGCGCAGAACGAAACTTTTACCCGTCCCAGCACCGCCCCGAAAGATCGACACCTGGTTGGTGTTGGAAACCAATGTTTCCAATGCTTGGCGTTGCTCCTCGTCCAATTGGGGATTGACCGGACGCGGATTCCAGACCAGAGGATGGCAACTACCAGCCCCCTCCTTCACAATCTGGATAATATCTCCTTCGCGCTGGAGATGTTCCCGCGTCGTCACCTTGCCGGGTTGTTCCTTAACGCGGAGATAATCGCGCCGGTTAGTGACAGCTTGAATGTCCGAGACCGTAACTTTTCGGCCCCTGGCATGTTCCAGTGCGTGCCGCCACAATTCATGCTCGTGGACGACCGACCGCCGCTCAAATAGATGTTCTTCTGCCCATGCCACAGCTTTTTCGGCCAAATTTTCAGTCGCATCGGTTGTGACCGACCGTGCGGTTCTGAGACGGCGAAGCGATTCTTTATCCGCTGAACTCATCTGGCCATCCCAGATCGCCTGTAGTTTTTCAAAACCGATGTCCCGAATTTTCCGCGCCCGTTCCTTGTGCGCGATGTTTTCACGAATCGCCGCGAGATTGCCCTCGGCCTTTCCCGGTTCGCGTTCCAGCAGTTCGCGTGTCTTCTGGTCAATCTCGTTGTGCCGCTTGGAAAACTTTTTCAGCAGCTCCGGCGAGACGCCCTTGATTTCAAAATCACCACGCGGTTTGTTTTCGATCTGGTAGCCCAATTTGACCAGCGAGCGGGCCAGCTCGTGGTAGTAGACATTTTCCACGAACTTTTGTGCCCCAAGCATTTCGTAATTTTGCAGCGCCTTCCATTTCTTCTCCACCGGATCAAATGTGGCGTTGAACAGGATGCAGTGGCTGTGCAGGTGCGGGTCCAGCGCCCGCGAGGTTTCGTGCTGGAACACCGCCGCCACAATGTTGCCAGTAAGTCGGTCGGTGCATTCCCCGCTTTTACGCACCCGTGTCGCTGCGAACGATTGCAACTGGCGCAAAGCCTCGTTCACCGCCTGCTCATGTGCTTCAACCATCCGTGGATCATCGCCCACCAGTGCCGCGACGGAAACAGACTTGGCCGGTGAAAATGTGAAATCGTAAAACACCCGGCGGTTGCTGTTCTCATGTTCCTGCCCATCACGTCCGATGTCCGTCCGCATGGTGTTCTGGCGCATCGTCAATTTCTCGCCGGTCTGCGGATGAAGATTTTCACACAGGCGGACGAATTCGTCCATGCGGGTGACGCCGGCCAGTCCCAAATCTTCCGCGCCCTGGCCAAACCAATGTCCCGGCACATGCTGGCCTTCGGTGTAATAATCGCCAACTGACAGATGTTCTTTGAAATAATGCTCAGCATCTTTCAGGCTGCATTGTGGTTTAATGG
>JBEKJN010000183.1:0-5866 GCA_050011235.1 Verrucomicrobiota bacterium
CAACATTTCGATCCCTGTTCTGCCTGCGGGACGGCAGCGGCTGTATTTTTTGCCTGACAGAATTCTTGTTTGGGACACAAACGGAGTTGGGGCCGTTGGTTTTGATCAACTAGATGTAAGCTTTGGAGAGCAACGCTTCATTGAAGATAGTAGCGTTCCAAGCGATACGACGGTGGTTGATAAAACATGGAGATACGTGAATAAGAAAGGTGGTCCCGATAGACGCTTCAACAATAACCGAGAAATACCAATTGTTTTATACGAGGCAATATTGCTTACCAGCAAATCAGGTCTAAATGAATTATTTCAAGCGTCAAGAACTGGAATTGGCCTCAAACTAAATTCGGCAGTAAAACAAATGGCGTCTGCCATTTCCCAGCACGACGAACCAAAGGCCGAAATTGACTCACAAGAAGAAACCTATCTCAAATGTCCATGCAACAATTGCGACGTCTTAATCGAATTCCCCGCACGAGGATTAGGACAGACTGTTACTTGCCCGCACTGTGGACTTGAAACCGTTCTGTTTCAACCCGGAACACAGCCCAATTAAGCCGTGAACCCGAAATCGTTCATGCTCATCGCCGGCGAGGCGAGCGGTGACACACTGGCGGCGTCAAACCCATGTAGGAGACGACGTGAGGAGTCTCTAACTAAAAATGAACTCCGCCAATTATCCATAAGTCTGAGTCTCGTCACCTCGGCTCCTACAAAAACGATTCGCAGGAGACGACGTGAGGAGTCTCTAATCTCCCAGCCATGAATTTCCACCGCCCCATCAAGTCACCGCGCGATCCGCTGAACCGCGCGTTTTACCTGCCGCGTCTGCCCCGCGAACATTATCAAGCCGACGCCGTGGTGTTCTGGACGTTGACGGTGTTCGACAAGGCCAAAGGCTGGCTGACGCCCGCGTTCCACCAGCATTTCCGCGAACTGATGCTTCACGCCGCCGCCCGCGAAGGTTTGGTTTGCCCGATTTATTGCCTGATGCCGGATCATTTGCATCTCATCTGGATGGGTTTGCGGCTGGATTCAGACCAGGTCAATGGCATGGCTTTCCTGCGGACTTATCTTGAGCCGGAACTTTCGCCCGCGAAATTCCAGCCGCAACCGCAGGATGAAGTTTTGCGGACGGAGCAGCGGAAACGAAATGCGTTCGTGAAAGTCTGCTTTTACATCGCGGCGAATCCTGTGCGAGCGAAATTAAACGGCGAGAAGGAAGTCTGGCCGTTCACCGGCTGCATAATCCCCGGCTATCTGAAATTGAATCCACTGGCGGATGATTATTGGTCGAAGTTTTGGCGAATCTTCGCCAAACTGCGGCAACCCGACGCGGGCAACATCAAGCGACCGCCGATTGGATGAAAATAAAATCAAAGTTTGAGACTCCTCACGTCGTCTCCTACAAAGATCAGAAATGAACCCGAAAACGTTCATGCTCATCGCCGGCGAGGCGAGCGGTGACACACTCGCGGCCGAACTGGTTTCCGCGCTGCTTGCCGCGTCGAAGCAAAGCGGAGACGGGCGCGCTCCTCAATTCTTTGGCGCGGGTGGACCCGAAATGGCGGCCGCCGGGGTCGAACTGGCGTTTGACCTGACGCAGCACTCGGTCATCGGCATCGCCGACGCGCTGAAAAATTATTTCAAGTTCCGCCGGTTGTTCAATCAACTGCTCGCGCTGGCGATGGAACGCAAGCCGGACGCCATCATCGGCGTGGATTTCGGCGGGTTCAACCTGCGCTTCGGCCATGCCATCAAACAATACGTCCGCAACAATCCCTTTTTGAAATGGAATCCGAAAATCGTCCAGTTCGTTTCGCCGCAGGTTTGGGCGTCGCGCCCGGGCCGGGCGAACCGGCTGGCGGCGGATTATGACCTGGTCTTGAGCATCTTCCCGTTCGAGAAGGACTGGTATGCGGAGCGCGTGCCGAAGTTGCGCGTGGAATTTGTCGGACACCCGATGGTGGGACGGTTCGGAGTTCGGAGTTCGGAGTTCGGAGTTCGGAGTTCGGAAAAATCGGTCCTTCTGTTACCGGGCAGTCGCAAAAGTGAATTGCAAAGGCATCTGCCGCCAATGTTCAGCGCGTTGCAACTGGTTCGTGAGAAATTGCCATCGGCGAAAGCAAAAATGATTTTGCCGAATGAAGGCTTGAGAGAACTCGCGGGCCAGCTGTCCGCGTCCCCGGCGAATTTTGAAATTCAAATTGGCAATCTGCCGCAGGCGCTCGCCGAAGCCAGTCTTGCCATCGCCTCGACCGGCACGGTGACGATGGAGTGCGCTTTCTTCGGCGTGCCGGCGGTGACACTTTACAAAACGTCGTGGTTCAATTGGGAGATCGCCAAACGTATCGCCACCGTGAAATGGGCGACGATGCCGAACATTCTGGCGAACGATGAGATTTTTCCAGAATTCATCCAAAGCGCCGCCACGCCGGAGAACATCGCTGGAGCCGCTTTAAAACTTTTGCAGGACGAATCGCGCCGCGCTCAAATCAAAAAGCGGCTGGCGGAGGTTGTTTCAACTCTGGGTGAACCCGGCGCAACCGCGCGCGCAGCCACGGCCATTTTGAGTTTGTTCAGCTAAGAATCGTGCTCGTCCTCGTTCTTCGTCCTCGTCCTCGATTCGTATATTTTCGATTACGAGGACGAGAACGACGACGAGGAGGATTTACTTTTGTCGCCGCGCCGATTAACTTTTGCGCATGGAATCGCTGCACGCCCCGTGGCGGATTGAATACATTCTCGCGCCCAAACCGCAGCTTGACGCGAGCCTGTTCACCCGCATCGCCCAGTCCAACGACGACGAAGCCAACCACGTCATCGCCCGCGACCGCACCTGTTTCGCCTTGCTCAACACCTATCCCTACAATGGCGGCCACTTGATGATCGTGCCTTACAAACAAGTCGCCGATTTAAATGATTTGACCGACGAGGAACTCGCCGATTTGTGGAAACTCACACGCCGCTGCGTGAACGCGCTGACGCGGTTGATGAAGCCGGATGGCTTCAACATCGGCATCAATCTCGGCAAGGTCGCCGGCGCGGGCATCGCGGAACACCTGCACATCCACGTCGTGCCGCGCTGGAACGGCGACACGAATTTCATGCCGGTGCTGGCGAACACCAGAGTCCTGCCGCAGGCGCTGGGTGAACTCGCGGCAAAATTGCGCGCGGAGTTGGCAAAATAATTTTAATTGTGGCAACTGAAACCCTTCATTTTGAGAACGCGCGGGTCGCGCAGCAGCTATTCAACAACGAGCCGCGCAACCTGCAATCGCTCGAAACCGAACTGGGCGTCAAAACCACCTCGCGCGAAGGCTGGATCAAACTCGAAGGTCAGGCCGACGCCATTGAACGCGCCAAGCACCTTTTCGTTTCGCTTGAAACGTTGTTGAAGGGCGGCACGCCCGTCCGCAACCGCGAATTCACCCACGCGTTGAACGTGATAAAACACGATGGCGCCGAAACGCTCAAGGATTTGGTGAGCGACCGCGTGGTGACGCATGAGCGCAAACCCGGTGTTACCGCCAAAACCGTCGGCCAGAAAAAATATCTCGACGCCATCCGCAAACACGACATCACCATTGGCGTCGGGCCGGCGGGCACGGGCAAGACGTATCTGGCGGTGGCGGTGGCGCTCGCGACGCTGCGCGATGGCCGGGTGTCCCGGCTGATTCTCACCCGCCCCGCGGTGGAAGCCGGCGAGGCGCTCGGTTTTTTGCCGGGCGACCTTTACGAAAAAATCACGCCGTATCTCCGGCCGTTGCAGGACGCGCTGCATGACATGCTGCCCGCCGAGGAAATCGAGAAGCATATGGAACGCGGCACGATTGAAATCGCGCCGCTGGCCTACATGCGCGGGCGCACGCTCAACAACGCCTTCATCATCCTCGACGAGGCGCAAAATTCGACGACCGAACAGATGTTGATGTTTCTCACCCGCCTCGGCCACGGCTCGAAAGCGGTCATCACCGGCGACGAAACGCAGATTGATTTGCCGCCGAACAAACATTCCGGCCTGCTCGAAGCGCATCGCGTTTTGAAAAACGTCGAGGGCATCGCGGTCGTTGAGTTCAGCAAGCGTGACGTTGTCCGGCATCCGCTCGTCCAGCGCATCATCGCGGCCTACGAGGAGCACCGCACGGTAAAAACTCCGGAAGGGCGAACACTGTGAGCCCCTGATTGAAGCAGGGCGCCGTGTAACTCCGCACTCCGATAAAATGAACGTCACCATCGCCAGCCGCCAGCGCGTGCGGAAAATCAACCGGCGTTTGCTGAAACGGATCACCACCACATTGCTCGCCGATTTGAAGATCGAAAAGGTGGAACTCGGCATCCATTTTGTCGCCGCCCCGGAAATGACGCGATTGAACGAAAAATTTCTCCGGCACGCCGGCTCGACCGATGTGATTACGTTTGACTATTCAGCTCCCAGACGCCGGACGCCGGACGCCGGACGCCAACTTCACAGCGAAATTTTCGTGTGTGTGGACGAGGCCGTTTTGCAGGCGCGAAAGTTTAGCACCAGCTGGCAGTCGGAAGTTATGCGTTACATCGTCCATGGAATTTTGCATTTGCTCGGCTTTGATGATTCAAGCGCGGGCGCCCGGCGCAAAATGAAGCGGGAGGAAAACCGCCGGTTGCGCGCCATTGGCCGCCACTTTCCCTTGTGCAAACTCTGACGCGACCCTAGACTTGCCGCATGGAACAGAAGAGCTTCTTCGCCCGCTGGCGATCCAATTTTGTGACCGGCCTGGTGATTGTCCTGCCGGGGGTGATTTCCATTGCGGTTCTGGTCTGGCTGTTCGGCACCATCTCCAACATCACCGACACGCTGCTCATCTTCATTCCCAAAAGCATCACGCATCGAAACAACGGTGAAGGCCCGATGCATTGGTATTGGAGTCTCGTTGCCTTGATGCTGGCGATTTTGCTGATCAGCGTGGCCGGCCGGCTGGCGCGGAATTATTTCGGCAAAAAAATGATCGAATGGGTGGACCGCGTGATGAGGCACGTGCCGTTCCTGAACAAAATTTACGCCGCCACCAAACAGGTCAACGAGGCATTTGCCGGGAACAAAAATTCGTTCAAGACGGTCGTGCTGGTGGAATTTCCGGGACCGGGAAGCCACTCCATCGGTTTCATCACGAACGAACAACAAGGCGAAATCCAGAAAATGGCCGGCAAAAATCTGGTCAGCGTCTTCATCCCGACGACGCCAAATCCCACGTCCGGCTTTTTGATCCTGGTCCCGGAAGAAAAGGTTGTGAAATTGAAAATGTCCGTCGCTGATGCCATCAAATACATCGTCAGCCTCGGCTCGATTTCCCAGGAATCCACGCCGCCGCCTTCGCTGAAATGATCGAATCCGCCACCGGCTTGATCCTGCGCACGCGACCGCTCACGGACACCAGCCTCATCGTCCACTGGCTCACGCCAAATTTCGGGCGGATGGCGACGGTGGCCAAGGGCGCGCGCCGCCTCAAATCGCCGTTCCTCGGCAGGCTCGATTTGTTTTATCTCGCGGATTTTTCGTTCAGCCGCAGCCGCCGTTCCGACTTGCACATTCTCCGCGAAGTCGGTCTGCGGGAAACGCATGGTCCGCTCCGCCAGGACCTCGCCCGTTTGCGCCAAGCCACTTACGCCGCCGCGTTCATTGAGCAGGCCACGGAAACCGAAACGCCGTTGCCCGCCGTATTTGAATTGATGCGTGGATTTCTTGATTGTCTTTGCCGACAAAAGCCCGTGGCGCAAGCGGTTTTTGCCTTTGAACTGAAGTTGCTGCGCGAACTTGGCCTGAACCCCGATTTGGGAAAGACCGGATTGACGGCGGGCGCAAGGCAAATTATCCGCAATTTGGCGGCCG
>JBEKJN010000184.1:0-5814 GCA_050011235.1 Verrucomicrobiota bacterium
TTCTATAACCCAAAACGCCTCCACAGCGCTCTGGGCTATCAATCTCCTGTGGACTTTGAAAGGATTAACTGCCATGAATAACCACCAGAAATCTCTGTCCAAAAAATTAGGGCAAGCCCAGTATCTCCGCGAGGCTCGCGGACAGCGGGAGAATCTGGTAAACTTCATTAAACACAAACTGCGATGAAAACGACATACAGCAACATTACACTTCGTTACGTGCATGACGTTGTGACGGGCGAGTTTGCCAACATAGGTGTTGTGCTTTACGCGCCCGAGCAACGTTTTCTGGAAGCGCGCTTCACCACGTCATACGAGCGGCTGAACGCGGTTTTTCTTAAAATCGATCATTTGCATTACCGCGCGTTGATGCGTTACATGGCAAACCGGTTTGACGAGATCGCCGCCGATATTCGCGACGGCCTGCACGTTCCGCCGGTGACCGCGTTGAACGAAATTGTCCGGCAAGTTCTGCCGCCGGATGACAGTTCATTGCAATGGTCGGAACAGGGCGGCGGTTTCACGGATGATCTGGCGAAAACCTTGGATGAATTATACAAAAGGTTTGTGGAACGATACGTTGCGGGCGCGGAACAGGTAAGCCGAAGCGACGAGGAAATCGCCAAGCCATTCAAAGTAAAGCTCGGCAGGAAGGCGGAAAAGCTGGCGGAAAAGACGATTGAAACGAAGGACTATCAATACGACTTCCGCTTTGCCTGGAAGAATAATATCTGGCACCTCTACGAACCAGTCTCTTTCGATCTTGTTGACCCAGGCAGCATCCGTGAGAAGGCGAACAAGTGGCTGGGCCGTGGCGTCGCGCTGCACGATGCGAAGGAGAATTTCAAAATTCATTTCCTGCTGGGCGAACCACGACAAGATGAAACGAAGAAGGCTTTTGAAAACGCGATCCATCTCTTGAGCAAAATACCGGGGCAAAAGGAACTAGTGCGCGAGAATGAGATGGAACGTTTCGCGGAGCATGTCGCGGAAGAAATCGGCAGTCACGAGGTTTCAGAAATGGTTCTGCGCGACAAACCGAAACGAAAATGAGCGCGTGTCCATCTGCGGTCAAACCGTTCCGGCGGGTTTTGCAGGTTGGAAGCTGCGCCACAAATTTACCGGCAACAGGCCGAGGAGGATGATGGCGACCTGGCTGCTCATGAAGAGGATCAGCCATTTGAACGCGGCGTCCGTGAAGCCGTAGCTGTGCAGGCCGATGCCGAGCATGTTCACGCCGAACCACGAAAAGCTGGTGACGATGTTCCCGAACACGGCGAGGTTCATCAGGCCGCGTTCGCGCACGAGGCCACCCCAGCGCGCGTGCAGGATGGTCGCGTTCCACAGCACGATCAGCAACGCGCCGTTTTCCTTCGGGTCCCACCCCCAGAACCGGCCCCAGGACTGGTCGGCCCAGATGCCGCCGAGGACGGTACCGACAAAGCTGAACAACGTGGCGAAACAGACAATGCCATAAACCATCCGCGCCAGTGATTTGGCGGTTTCCGCCGAAAGCGTGGTGGTGAACACGCCGCGCAGGATGTAGATGATGGCCAGAAACCCCGCCACAAAGGTCGAGGCGTAGCCGAGGGTGACGGTGACAACGTGGGTGGCGAGCCAGAAATTCGTGTCGAGCACGGCACGCATCATTTCCATGGTGTCGCCGCCGAGCGCCAGGTTGTGCGCAATGATTTGCGTGACGAAACCGACAAACGCGGCGACGACGCAGCCGATGCCGTCGTGATAGATTTTCTCGAGGACCATTCCGAGGATGACTGCGGCCCAGCCGATGAAGATGGCCGAAGAATAAAGATTGGTCACCGGCGGCCGGCCTTCGAGATACATTCTGAAAACGAGGCCGAAGGTGTGAATCACCCACGCCAAAATCACGAGATAAAACGCCGAACGCCGCAGCCAGTCGGACAGGTTGAACCACGAGAGCAACGCCAGCACCAAGGCGAGCACGTAGATGACCGTGGCCTTGTAGAACGGCTGGAGGGTGCTGAAAAAACACTCCTCGTTTGCCTTGCGCACCTGCGGCGCGAAACGTTCGGCCAGCCACGCGTGGTATTCACCGACCAGGCGGTTGAAATCGTCCGGCTGCCCGGAACGATAGGCGGTGACCATCGCGGCATAATATTTTGTTGCCGGGTTGAGTTCGCCGGTGCGCGCGGTCTGCATGAGATTGGTGCCGATGTTCTGCCAGGCGTCGCGCGGCAGGCCGGGGTCCACGGGTGGAATGGTCAGCGGCAGGGCAAAGTTGGCGACGGTGTTGTAACCGCCCATGAAACCAAGCAGGGTGTCGAAGGCGCCCTGGTCGAATTTTTGGCCGGCGTCACGGGCGTTCACGGCGGCAATGCCCGGTGCGATGCTCTTCTGGTAAGCATCCAGTTCCGCCGCAAAATCGTCCGAAGCCGGCGGTTTGAGGCTGACTTCAAGCCGCTGGTACAGGTCCATCGCCCCGTAGAGCTTCATCAACTGCGACTCGAAGACGGTGCGTTTGGAGGCATCCAGGGGTCCGATACGGCTGATCTGTTTATCCATCTCATTCAACCGGGGCCGGAGCTGGTTGAAGGAATAATATTTCTGGCCATCGGGCAGTTTGAGCAATTCGGTGACCTCGTTGTTGTCAATGCGGAAGACTTTCCGGTCGTCGGACGACTCGGGTTTCATCATCGCTTCGAGCAGCCAGTCCATGGCGGACATCGTCCGGCTCCTGCCATTTTCCCCGGTGAGGACGGTTTGTCTGGCGCGGATTTGGAGCAGGGAATTGCGGGCGACGGAATCGAACGGCTGGAAACGGCCGTTCATGAGCACGGGTAGTTTGCCGAAGGCGCGCACATCGAAACCAGTCTCCGGCGGCTGACGGAAGCCAGACAGTGCCCAGACCGCCATCACCACGACCAAAATGAGGGGAATCCACTTTTTCATGATTGCTTTTTCTGCTTCCCGGGGGCACCAGCGTTCCACCGGATTTTTATGCCGCTGGGTACTGCGCCAGCCGCCGGCGGGACGGCGGCGGTCCCGGGACCGGTCATCCGGCGTTTCAAGAAGGGAACCAGGTGGCTGAGGAACTGGATGACGAGGCCCAGCGCCACAAGCACGCACGAGAAATAAGGCGTGAGCCAGCTCGGATTGTGTACCACCTGCAACACGCTGCCATGGTCGTCGGGGTCGAAGCTGGCCTGATAAAACGTTTCGCCGGCGTAGCGCAACGGATTGTTCATGAAAATCCGCATTTCGCGGTCCTCGCGGTTCCCCAGATTTTGCAGCCGGACGCGGCTGGAGAAGTTTTTGGGGATGTCGGTGCCAGGATATTTGTCGTGGCGAAACTCGATGAGATGGAGGCTGAACGGCAGGTAATACCGTTCCTGGCGCAGCAACAATACATAAGAACGGTCGTTGTAGGTGAACGCTTGCGGCTGGTCCAGCCAAGCGGACACGAGAAAGGTGCCGAGCGGACCCTGGGGGGTCACGATTTCGACGGTGGCCGACGGCATGTCCATCCGGTTCATCTCCGTTTCGCGCGGGACTTCGCGCCACCAGATGCCGGCGCCGAGGCCGGCGGTGGTTTTGACCGGCTCATAATCCGGTTGGGACTGCTGTTCAAGCAATGAATTGGCGTAAAAGGTCTTCACGCGCACGCTGAATGGCATCTCCGAATCGCTGATTTCACCCCGGCGCACCAGCAGCGAACAGGGGATGGCGACGACCTTGTCCGAGTCCGGGTCGGTGGTGTCCATGACCGCCAGTTCAAAGGCGCGGTCGGCCTCGGTATAATTCTTCGTATCGCCAATCCGCAGATGCATGACGCTTTCCCGGGACAGGAAATCCGTGAGCATCTGCCCGAGCAGCAACAGCACGACGCCAAGATGAATCAGCAGGATGCCGATTTTTCGTTTGCCAGGCTGATAATAGCGGAAGTGCGCGACGAACAGGTTGATGAGCAGCACGGTGCCGATGAAATAACCGCCGGGAAAGATGGGAATGTGCAACCCGGAGCCGTCTGGCGTCCAATAGACGAAAAAGCTGCGGAAGAATTCGTTCTGGGCCTTGTAGAGGCCGAGATGCACCTGGGCGATGGTGCCCCAGAATACAATCACGCAGCCGAGCACCAAGCACGTGACGGTGAGCTTGAGCGAGGAAAAAAAACGGTATAAGCTCGCGAGCATTTCAATATTTCACGCCTTGGACGAATTGAGTGAACGCGGCCTTCTGGCTTTCAACCACCTTCGCGTCGCCCATCAGTTTGTAAAACCAGGTCTGGCTGGATTGTGGAACCATCATACCGATGAGCCGGGTCGGCTGGCCGGTCCGGACATCCGTGCCGCTCAGGTCTACCAGTGACGCCTTGCCGCCGGCCACGTCAATCGCCGTAACCAGTTTGTTCACGTCGTCGTCGGACAACGGAGTCAGGCCGAGCTGGCCGCGCCAGCGGTTGACGTTGCCGATCAAACCGCCGCCTTCGCCGGCGGAGCTGCTGACGTTGACGGCGGCCGTGGTGCCCCCATCGCCGGTGAGCATGAACTTGGCGACCAGAAATTGTCCTCCGGAAACCTGCTGCCAGCGGGCCGGCACCTGCCAGTTCGGCTTGCCTTCACTTGAAATCGGGGCGGCGGCCGGGGACACCCCCATGCCCGTGTCGCCGATAGCCGGATGCCCTGGCGGCAAAGTAGTCTGCGCCGGCGTGGCGGCGAAATTCAACGATTTGAGGAAGGCGGCAAATGCCGGCTTTTGCTGTTCAACCAGTCCGGCGTCACCCGTCATTTTGAAAAACCAAGCCGTGTCGTCGCGATGCTGGATGACGCCAAGAATGCGCTCCGCTTCGCCACTCCCGGGATTTTGGCCGGTGATGTCGTAAAGTTGTGCGGGCTGGCCACCAGCCTCGACGTCTTCCGCGGATTTTTTCAAATCGTCGGGTGCCACGGGCGACAGGCCGACCTGGCCGCGCCAACGATTGACGTTGGCCGCGTCGCTTCCGACCAGGCCGGGCAGGGGAATGACACTGACGTCGGCCGATTTGCCGTCCGCGCCAGTCACCTTGAACGACGCCACGCGCATTTCGCCAGGCGTGACTTCCGTCCAGCCGTCCGGCGTTTTCCAGGTCAACTGCGGCAGGGCGGATGCCGATGCCGCAGGCAGCGCGGCTGCAGATGCGGACGAGATGTCCGGGTGTCCCGGCGGCAGCGCAGGATTGGGTGAATCGGTGGGCAAGGCCGGAGCGGTTTGTTGCTGCGGTTGATCCTGGTTCTTGGCGACGCGGTAGACCTTGACTTCATCGCGGTGGCAACCGGCGACGAGGAACAAGAACGGGACCAGGACGGAGAGCCGCCAATGGGGTTGAGGGAGCAGACGCACGAGAGTGGCCGTGAATTTTTCAATCGGATTACTTTTCACAATACAAAATTAGATTACGAATTGATGAAGATTCAAGTTTATTCTGGAAGGAGGGCACGGGTATTCATGGTTGAGCGCGGCCTGGTCAACGCCGCGCAGCGAAAGCGCCGTTTGGGTGCCGCTTAAAAACGGTATTGGAGGCTGGCAAAGATGACGTGGGCATCGTAATTCAAGTTGCCGCCGGACGCCGCATCTTCGTAGTGGGTGAACGCGTATTTCAGGTTGAGGCGCAGATTTTTGGCGATCCGGCGGGAGAGTGCCGCGGTGACGCTGTGTTCCTCGGTATCGGTTCCGAGCGGCACGCCGTCAACAATGTTGTTCTGGCCGTCGGCGGCGCGGTAATAAAAGTAACCGAGGTTCAAATCGGTCTTGTCGTCCAGCACAAAATCGGAGTTGAAGTTGACCGTCCAGTAATTG
>JBEKJN010000185.1:0-5808 GCA_050011235.1 Verrucomicrobiota bacterium
AAAGAAACCTTAATGGCCACCAAGCGCGTCAATTACCGGAAGCTGGCATTTGAGCATTATCCGCCGTTGTGCGCTCATTGTGGATTTGGAATCAAAGACGTTTTGGAAGTGGCGCACATTGATTGCAACCGCTCGAATAATACCGTTTCAAATCTCATTATCTTGTGCCCGAACTGCCACAAGATGCACGACTTAGATTTGATTTCGACCGAGACGATTATTAAAATGCGTGACCGGCCAAAGGTTGTTGTCTGGGCGAAGCGCATGAAAGACGCCGGAAAGAAAGCCGCTGCGAGCCGCCGCAAATCGGCCAATGCCCGCAAGTGGCATTTGGCAGGAAAAAAGGCCGCGCAAACGCGAGCCAAAAACAAAAGGTTAGGGTAACAATGTCTATAAATCCCCAAATTAGGTAGCGTGGTTCAAAAATTGCTAACATTCATTTTCTTCAATGTTTGAAGCACCTTTGATACCCGTTTATCAACCCCGAAGCGCACCATCACCTTTGCCTAACAATGTTTTCTTGAAGCCAAAAGACGATTTCAGGAGCATCACTTATGTCCAGAAATGTGCCTTATAGCCAAGAGTTTGAGCGCGGAAGGGAAAAGGGCGCTTCAGAGCCGCCTGTGCAGCAGCGGCAGCGACTGCGATTACAACAAGAAAACCGAAATGCCCGGGCACATTAGGCCGGGTCCGTGGGACTCCGCGTTTACCTACAACAATGCCAGTGCGCGCTGCAGTTCCGCGTCCGTGTTGTAGAAATGCGGCGAAAGGCGGATGTAATTTTGTCCCTTGCGGTCCGTGCGCAGCGACGCGATGACGCTGGCGTCCGTCAGTTTTTTGTGCAATGCCGCAAGGTCTTGGCCCGGTTGATAAAACGAAACAATGCCACTCGCGTTTTCCGCTTTCGCGCCGGCGTTCAAGACCGCAAAGCCTTTTGCCTGCAAAGCGGGCACGAGCCACGCGCGTTTGCGCAACAATTCAGCGGCCACGTTTTCCACGCCAATTTCCAAGGCGAGTTCCATCGCGGCAATCAAACCGACCACGCCAAGCATGTTGTGGGTGCCGGCTTCGTATTTGACCGCGCCGTTGCGGAAGACAATTTGTTCCTGCGCGACGTAATTCGGATTCCGCACGTTGTGCCAGCCGTAAACCGGCGGGTTCAGCTTTTCGTGCAATTCGCGCCGGACGTAAAACACGCCCGCGCCGCACGGGCCGAGCAGCCATTTGTGCGCGTCGGCGGCCAGAAAATCCACGTGCTCCACCGTGGTCGGAAACGCGCCGAGCGTTTGAATCGCATCAAGGCAGAACCAAATGCCGCGTTCGCGCAGAAACTTTCCGATGGTTTCATGTTCGAGCCGGTGGCCGCTGATGAAATGACAGGACGCCAGCGCGACGAGCCGCGTGTTTTCGTCCACCTGTCCCATCACGTCTTGCGGGCGGATGATGCCGAGGCCGCGCGTGTTGAGCAGGCGGACTTCGACACCGCGCCCGGCCAGCGCCATCCACGGATAAACGTTCGATGGATAATCGTCGTGGTAAATGAGGAGGTTGTCGCCCTTGCGAAAGTTCAAACCGGCGGCGACGAAGCTCAACGCCAGCGACGTCGGCCCGACGAGCGCGATTTCGTCCGGCTGGCAATTCAGCAATTGCGACGCGAGTCTTCGCGCGTCATTCAGGCGGTCGGGAACCACGAAGGTTTCCTGATCACCGGTGGTGCCGCGCATCGCACAATCGGCAATCGCCTGTGCCACCCGGTGCGGCAGCGGACAGACGCCGGCGTGTGCAAGGAAGATTTTCCCGCGCGCCACCGGGAATTCGCGCAGGCTACTTTCCTCGTTGGCAAGGATTTCAGTCAACGTCATGCGGCGAAGGTAATTCGCGGGGAGGGATGCGCAAAGCGGAATTACGATCGCTTTATCGCGCCGCAGACGTGCCGGGTGGGGTGGCAGGCAAGACGCCGGCTGCCGTTTCACTTTGGACATTAATGAAATAAAGGCTGGGTCGCCTCGTTGATCTGGTTGAAGTAGCCCAGCCAGAATTGGACGACCTTGTAGGCAATCATCAACGCGACCAGAAGATAAACCAGGCGCGGTGTCCATTGCGCAAAGGCGTGAAGCTTGCGCGCGCCTTCCTCGTTGTAAACCCGGTGCAGGTGGCGGAGTGAATCATCCAATTTGCCGCTGACTTCGCCGCTGGCGTAAAGGTTGGCGAACATTTCCGGAAATAGCGGGCAGGCGCGCACGGCTTCGGAGGGCAATTGTCCGGCGGCGACCTGCGGTTTCCAAGCCTGTGCCGCGCGTCGCAAGGCGGGCGAGCCGCTGGCCGCTGCGGCCAAATCCCAGGCCGCGAAAATGTTCACGCCCGCGCTGGTGAGCGCTTCGAGTGCCGCCGCAAGCCGCGACAGGGCGAGATAATGTCGCGCTGTGCCGAGCATGGGAATGGGTCGCAGAAAGGATTCGATGCGCGCACGCCATTTTTCGCCGTGTTTGCTCTGCGTGGCGTAGATGGCCAGTCCGGCAAAAATGTAAATCGGAATCAATACGCCGAACGTTTTGGCCACGTAAGCCAGCAGGTTTCCGGAGAGGAAGAATTGCGCAAACGGAAAAATGAAAATGGCCAGATGGAACAACGCAACCGGATAAATCAAGTCCGCGATGACCTGGCGCGCGATGGTGGCGCGGTCATTGTAATAATCGGCGAGCAGGCGGAAACAGGCGTCGAGCCGTCCGCTGCGTTCACCGGCTTCCACCAACGCGAGGTCAAACGCGGGCAGCCAGCCGAGTCCTTGCAGGGATTCGGCCAGCGTCGCGCCTCTGGCAAGTTCGTCGAGGAGGCGTTGGAGGGGTTCCCGGAACGAACGGGCTGGCGGACTGGCTTTGATTTGCTCCAGCGCGCGGATCACGCCGATGCCGGCGGAGGTGCACTGGGCGAGTTGATGATAGAACTCGGCGCGTTGGGCGAATTGTCGGGGCGAGACGATGAGCGGCATAATCCCCGCCTCGCGGGACCGGCGTGCGTCACGCGGCGACACGGTCGAGGCTGGCCTTGAGGTCGCGCTTGCTGCGCGCGCCGACGAGTTGGTCGGCGACCTCGCCATGGTGGAAAATGAGCAGCGTGGGAATGGCGCGAACGCCGTATTCGGCGGCGAGGTTCTGCTGCTCGTCAATGTTCACCTTGCCGATTTTGACCTTGCCGTCGTATTCGTCGGCCAGCTCGTCGAGCAGCGGGGCGATCATTTTGCACGGGCCGCACCATTCGGCCCAGAAATCCACGAGCACGGGCGCGGGCGATTGCAGGACTTGTTGCGAAAAATTATCCTGCGTGAGCGTGATGATCGAGGGCGAGGCCATAAATGAACAATAATTACAACGTTGAGACCGGGTTCAGTTAATTGCCGATGGGAAGCAGCCAGACCAGATAAGCCGTGACGGCCAGGGCTGCCACACCGGTAATTGCCGCGATAATGGCCAGAATTTTGTCGAGCCCACCGACCGTCGGCGCAGCGGCAGGCCTTTGTGTCGTCGGCGCCGGACGTTGTTGTGCGACGGGTGCGGCCGTGGCGCGCGGCTGCATCGCCGGAGCGGCAATCGGCGCCGACTTGGTCGCGGTCGGCAATGGCGCTGCGCTGGTGGCCCCGGTCGGACCGCCGGGCGGCAGCGTTGGCAGTTTGATGGTGGGCGCGGCGGACGGTTTGGGCGGCAAATTGATGCGGACGGTTTCCTTTTTGGGTTGCACCTTGCCGGTTTCTTTTTTCGGCGGCACGGCGCCCGCGGGAGTGCTTGGTGTTTCAGCCATAACGTTTGCGGATTAAGATAAACGGCGTTGCCCCACTGTCAAATTTAATTCTGAAAAAGGAATGGCCGGCCGGTCACCTGCCAAACCTGATTACGGAAAATCAATAACGTTCGCGCTGTTCGCCACGATCGCGCTGCTCACCGCCGCGTCCGCCGCCCGAACGTGGAGGACGTTCCTCGCGGGGACGGGCGATGTTGACGGTAAGGGCGCGGCCTTGAAATTCCTTGTTGTGGAGTTGCTCGACAGCCTTCTGGGCCTCTTCGGGCGTGGCAAATTCCACAAAGGCGAAGCCGCGGGACTTGCCCGAGACCTTGTCCATCATGAGATTCACCGAAGTCACCGCGCCGGCCTGCGCGAAGTATTCCTGAAGGTCGCTTTCCCCTGTTTGAAACGAGAGGTTGCCTACAAACAATCTGTTTTGGCTCATAAGTAATTGCCCGGTCAAATAAACAAGTGGGAGGACCGCATTGGCAGGATCGCTGAATGTCGTTTCGGTTTCTGTTAACGGACAATCTGTCTGGTTGACACCAACACTTTCGTTCTTTGAACGAGTTGCCGTTTTATAACACAACCACAACCAATGTCAACAATAAGCGGAAGCGGGTGGTGTCCTGATTCTGATCCGGTGGGTGCGCTGCTGCCGCGGCGCACGGCGGTGCAGCAACACCGCCGTCACCAAATTAAGGCGCTACCCGGGATCAGGTTTTTTCCTCGATCAACTCGCGCCGCGCCCCGCCGAGCAGTTGCTCGATGAAATTCGTCGAATAAACGCCGCGCCGGAAGTTCGGGTCCTGCAAGATGGCCTGCTGAAACGAGATGTTCGTTTTGATGCCGGTGATCATGTATTCACTCAACGCGCGGCTCATCTTGTCCATCGCCTCGCGCCGGTCCTTGCCGTAGGTGATCAGCTTGCCAATCATCGAGTCGTAGGTCGACGGAATGGTGTAACCGGCGTAGGTGTGCGTGTCCACGCGCACGCCGCGGCCGCCGGGCTGGAAATACATTTCGACGCGGCCGGGGCTGGGACAAAAATCATTAAACGGGTCTTCGGCGTTGATGCGGCACTCAATCGCGTGGCCTTTGAATTGAATGTCGCCTTGCGAGTGATGCAGCGTTTCGCCCATGGCCAGCAGGATTTGGTAACGCACGAGATCAATCCCGGTGACCTCCTCGGTGATGGGATGTTCGACTTGAATCCGCTTGTTGACTTCGAGGAAATAGTAATTGCCCTGATTGTCCACGATGAATTCCACCGTCCCGGCGTTCGTGTAGTGCGCCGCCTCCGCGATTTTAACGGCGGCCTTGCCGATTCGGTCGCGTAATTTGCGGAACTTGTGTTCGATCAACGGTGACGGCGTTTCTTCGACCATCTTCTGGTTCCGGCGCTGAATGGAACAGTCCCGTTCGCCCAGATGAATGATGTGGCCCTTATGGTCGCCGAGGATCTGGATTTCAATGTGGTGCGGATTCTCGATGAACTTTTCGATATAGACGCTGGAATTGCCGAAGGCCTTTTCAGCCTCCGTCCGCGCCGTGTGGTAGCCTTTCACCAGCGAGATGTCGTTGTGCGCCACGCGCATCCCGCGTCCCCCGCCGCCGGCGATGGCCTTGATGATGACCGGATAACCGATGCGTTTGGCCACGGCGAGCGCGTCCTGCTCTTTCTCAACCACGCCTTCGGACCCCGGCGCCACGGCCACGCCGACCTTTTTGGCGAGCGCGCGGCTTACGGCCTTGTCAGCCAGGGCCTGCATCGTGCGCGGATGTGGGCCGATGAAATGGATGTTGCAGCTTTCGCAAACCTCGGCGAAGTGCGCGTTCTCGGAAAGAAAACCATAACCGGGATGAATCGCGTCCACGTCCGACACCTCCGCGGCGCTGACGATGCGGTCAATGCGCAGGTAACTTTCCGCCGCCGGGGGTTTGCCGATGCAAATCGCTTCATCCGCCAACTGCACGTGCATCGAATTGGCATCCGCCTCGGAATAAACGGCCACGGTGCGGATATTCAGT
>JBEKJN010000186.1:0-5690 GCA_050011235.1 Verrucomicrobiota bacterium
GTCGTCAAATCGCCTTCAAACGGCAGGCCGCACCGCTCGCAAAAGGGTGGTTTGATGAAGCGCACGTGCGACCAGCAACGCCGGCACACGAAGCCTTCCTTCGCCGTGGCGCGCTGTTCGCCGCAAAGCTGGCAGATTTCAGGGTATAAAAAACCGAGCCCGACATTGATCCACGTCTGGAGCGATGTGGCGGCGGTCGTCATGATGAAATGGTAAACGCCGGACGTTTGTTCAGGACCGGCAGGCAGCTGGAAACGGCGAGCGTAAGCACGAGCACGATAAACGCCAGCCAGCCGTCAATCATTTTGCCCGTGCCCCAAAACCAGATGGCGGCTTGGGGAACGCCAGCGGTGAACGCGCCGAAGATTTTGAGCCAGAAAATCCAGCCTGCGTGCAGGCCAATGGAAAAGTAAAGGTTGCCCGTGCGCTGATATGCAAGGCCGAGCAACACGCCCGCCAGCGTCAGGCTGAAAAAGCCCGGAACCAGCGCATGAAAATCCGCAAAACCGGCCAACAGGCGCGGCAGCAGTTCGAGGCCGGAATACCAGACCACCGCGCCGGTGAAATCGGCGCGATGGAGAAAATGCACGAGTGCGTAAATCAGGCTGCTCAACACCAGCGCCAGCGGCCAGTAAAACATGCGGCGCAGCCCGCCGAACACGCCGCCGCGAAATAGAATTTCCTCGAGCGTGGCAACCACCACCGCCGTTCCCGCCGCGCCCAAAACGGTCCCGATGATTTTCCCGGCCGAGGCGTCTCCCGTCAGCGCGCGCCCGCCGGAGAACAAAACAATTCCCGCGACCACCGCCAGTGAGACGAAGCCGAGCAAAAGACCGCCGAACAATTTCTTTGACTGGCCGTAGGGCGGAACAAGGCCGATTTCGCGCAGTGACTTCGCGCCGAGCGCGCGCAACAACGGCCACACGCCGGCCAGGGCGAGAATCAAAAAGGAACGATCCACGAACCGATGAAACGGGGCGTTGGCGAGTTTGGGAAAGGCCTGTGCGAAATGCTGCGCGAGCCAGTAAAGCCAGGGCGCGAGCAAAGCACCGCCGAAAAACACCACGACAATGTAGATGACCAGCGCCCAAAGAGGCCGCATGACCGGAGGATAAACGCGGCAACGGTTCGCGCCAAGCGCGAATTTTCAAGGGGACGGCGGACGATTCTCCTTCTCCGTGGGTTGGCGAGTTGTTCCAGATTTTCGCCGCAATAAACGACACGGGTGTCGAGGAGGGAGGAGGAACGTAGGACGGGCATCTTGCCTGTCTCATTCTTTTTTGATTTTGGAGACAGGCTGGAAGCCTGTCCTACGTTGGCAGCGGTTTCTTTGCCATGAGCGGAGGTTAAACAAGCGGCTTGTTTGCGTCAATTCACGGCTGGGAGGGATACCGTGTCGGCGTCCCCAATTTTTTTGGACGGCAACGACTAAAAAATTCCACTTCTAAAATCCCGGAGGGAACAGGTTTTGTTGGCTTTTGCTGAGGCGATGTGTTATGCCATTGGCCGAAATGTCGAATGGTTCACCAAGCACGACGGGTTCCGAAGGAACGTCGCAAAAAAAGTTCGGGCGGTTTTATCTTCAGGAACTTCTGAACAATGGCGGCATGGCGGAAATCTGGCTGGTTACAGACGGGCGCGGGAAGCCCTTTGCGCTGCGGCGGTTACGCGGCGGTTTGCGGTTCAATCTCCTGGCGCGCCGGCGTTTTCGCCGCGGCTGCGAAGTGTTGGCACACCTGAATCAAAGCGAATACGTCGTCGGCTACGTCGAGCACGGCAAAATGGAGGGGACGCTTTACATGCTGATGGATTACGTGGAGGCGGAAAATTTGAAGATGCTTTTCGGGCGGCAGGATCCGGTGCTGACCGAAAACGTGGCGCAAATCCTCATTGACATGGCCCTGGGCCTGGCGGACGTGCATGAAAGCGGTTTCATGCACCTCGATTTCAAGCCGGAAAACGTCCTCGTGTCGCGCAATGGCAGCGTGCGGCTGATTGATTTTGACCTCGCCCAGCCGATTCCCGAAAAGCCGAAGAAAATGTCGAAGAACCCCGGCACGCCGTCTTACATGGCGCCGGAACAATTGCAACGCAAACCCATTGACCCGCGTGTGGACATTTTTGCCTATGGCGTGGCGGCCTACGAACTGTTGACGAACCAGAAACCGTTTGACGGTGAAACGCCCGGCGAAATTCTGGCGCGCCAGCTCGATCTCTCAGGCCCGACCCCGCCGCGCGAGTACAATTCCGATCTTCCCGCCGCGCTCGAAAAGGTCATTTTGAAGTGCATCGCGCGCGACCCCGACCGGCGTTATCCGTTCATGGGCGTCCTCGTCCGTGATTTGCAGAACGCGCTTTACCTCTGACTTCAAGGTGCGCTGACTTGTTCGGTAGATTTCAAGCTGCCAAGCAAATTCTGCTTTGGGTCGAATTTGATATTGCGCGAGTTGGGCGTGGGATTGAGGTAATAGCAGAAATTCATCTGCATGGGGTCACCGTAAATTTTTCCATACAGCGCGCTTTTCACATTGCCATTTGAGTCCAACACCGTATGCACGCGGAAAAAGCAGTTTCGATTCGGATCATAGTCAGATTTGCCAGTTTGACCGGGGCGATAATAATTTTCTCTTGTTAGTTGACTAGTTGCCACGATTGAAGAATGTCGAGTGTTTGGAGAAAATCCGAAACTTCCGCAATGGTTGGAAGATGATTATCATGCTGCAATCAAAAGACTGGCAGAATTTGGCGCGCAACATTTTTCAGAAAATTGGTCGAAAGAATTGGCGCGATCATTTCTCGCGGTTGCAGCTTTTGCAAAAGGGATGGCCAAAACCGCACGTTTGTTGATTGCGTTTTCGGATGACGAATTGGACGAAGTTTTTGAAAAGGTTTTCCAATGAAAATCCACCTCTTTATCAAACCGGATTGCGGTTGGTGCCACAAGGCGATGCGCTGGCCCGACGCGCACTTGCATTGTTTGCAGTCGCGAAGCGACAACTGGAAATTAGCCGGGGACGACAGTCCCTGGTCTGCGTCCGTCAAAATATTTTGTCCTGAAGGGACAATGGAAAATGGAATTTTCCCAGCGTCCTTTCAGGACGCAATCGTTTGGCATGATGTTCCAGCCACTGCGTAACTGGCTAATTTCCGATGTTCCTTCGGAACAAGAATCCGTGTTTCATCTGTGTTCAATCTGTGGCCAATGAAAATCCGTTTGTTCATCAAGCCGTATTGCAGTTGACGTCAGGAAGTCAGGCACCGGCCCGATCAGCGGCATTATGCAATTTAGGGCGGATTAAAGCCGGATGAAGCAGCGCTTCTTTCGTGCGTCTGACGGTTGAATTTTTCCGAAAGCCGGTGATTTTAGAGTGTGAAACCAAAACACGTCCGTTTATTCATCAAACCCTATTGCCCGTGGTGTCATCGCGCAACACGCTGGTTGAATGAGCGCGGCGTCGAATATGAAACCGTTGACGTCATCGGCGACGAGACGGCTTATGACGAAATGATCCGTCTGTCCGGCCAGGAACTTGCGCCCGTGATTGACGTGGATGGGAAGGTGCTGGCGGATTTTGGGCCGGAACAACTGGCCGTGTTTTGGGAGAATCTTCAGCCGCAGATGCGTGCACCGGCACACGGCTGAAAACCGGCGCACGCTTCGCAAATCCATCCTTCCTGATTTGAATTCCTGCAAATCGGCGCAATTCACGTCTTCACATTCGGGCCCATCTGTGGTCATCTGTGCCTGGACAAATGGCCACTGCTGAATTGAAATCGCGCCCGCGACTGCCGGAATGGCTGCGCACGAAGCTGCCCACCTCGGACGGTTTCGCGCGCACGCGCAGCCTGCTCGACGAGTTGAAACTGCACACGGTCTGCGAAAGCGCGAAATGCCCGAACCACTGGGAATGCTGGAGCAAAGGCACAGCGACATTCATGATTGCGGGCGACCGCTGCACGCGCGCCTGCGGCTTTTGCGCGGTGACCACGGCCAGGCCGTTTGCGCTCGAGGCCGACGAACCGGTGCGCGTGGCCGAGGCAACGCACCGGATGCGGTTGCGGCACGTCGTCATCACCGCCGTCGCACGGGACGATTTGGCGGACGGCGGCGCGGAGCATTTTCGCCGGACCATCGAAGCGGTGCGGGAGTTGAATCCGGGCATTGTGATTGAAGTGCTGGTGCCGGATTTTGACGGTTGTGTCGCATCCATCGAAACGGTGCTGGCGGCGGACCCGCACATTTTCAATCACAATCTCGAAACGGTGCGGCGGCTCACGCCGCTGGTGCGTTCGCGCGCGACGTATGACCGCTCATTAACCGTGTTGTGCAAGGTGAAGGCAAGACGCGGCGACACAATTTATTCAAAATCCGGGATGATGCTCGGTCTCGGTGAAACGGAGGAGGAAGTGGTGGTCGCGCTGGAGGATTTGCGCCGCGCCGGCTGCGACATGCTTACGCTGGGCCAGTATTTGCAACCGACGCTGAAACATTTGCCGGTGGTTGACTTTGTTCCGCCGGATGTTTTTGACGCCTACGGCCGGATCGCGCGCAACCTGGGTTTTGTCCACGTGGCCAGCGGGCCGATGGTGCGGAGTTCGTATCACGCGGACGAGTTCAATCTGCCCTTAGCGTGTCTGAAAAATCGTGTCGCCATCGCGTGAACCAAGGCTGCAGCCGTTTGGTGTCCACGCTTTAGCGTGTTCCAGCGACTTGGCACCCTGAAGGGTGGACACCAAACGAGATTTTTCGGACACGCTCTTAGTGTCCCGGTACGAATAAACCACGACGCACGAACAGATAAATCGCGACGCCGATGAGGACGATCCCCACGACAAACGCGATGATGGTAATGGTGGTGGTCATTGTGCGGGCTTGTTCCAGCGTTTGGGCGGTGCGCTTTTTTTCCAATTCCCTGAATGCCTCAAGCTCCTTTTCGAGCGTGGCGATGGCTTCCTCGTTTTTAAGCTGGATGGTAAGCCATTTTCCTTCGGACGGTTTCCATTCATCGGGCAGGCGCTCGAGGGTTTCGGCGTTCGCGGGTTGAAAACCCCAACGAACCCAAAACGGCGAATTTTCCTGCGTCCACAACCGAAAGACACCGTGATGGGCGGTAATGGTCTGGATGCGTTCCCAGAATAATTGCCGCGCGGCATCGGCCACGGCAAAATCCGTGTAACCTTCGCTGTGGAGCAGGGCGTGCTGGCGGATGATTTGAACGCCGATCGCGCCGACGATTTGTCCGTCGGCGGTTTCAATCACCTGGAATTCGGTCAACCGCTTTTCCAATTCATTCGTCGGCAGCCGCATGGAATGCCAAAGCGATTTCAGGCTTTGAAAATCGTCCGTGGTGGCGCGGCGAATGCGAAGATTGGGCGAACTCATGCTGGGTTATAAATTGACCTGACCTTAATCGAAAGTCAAAACCGCTGTAATATTTCTCAATGCCAACCGGAACAAGCCTCGGTAGGGCGGGCAGTCCTCTGCCCGCCGCTCGTCTGCACAACGATTGCGGCGCGCACGGAGTGACACGCCCTACCCATGTGCCGATTCCCACTGGAATTGGCATAATTCACCCCAATCCTTAGCCAGCTGAACGATGGATGCACTGGAGGGTGAAGTTTTCCGGAGGGGATTTTGAACAAAAGTTGTGGCGGCAGGTCGGTAACACATGCCGGCGTTAACCAAACGT
>JBEKJN010000187.1:0-5689 GCA_050011235.1 Verrucomicrobiota bacterium
GTGCCTTGCGATAAAGTCGAGATGAAGTCGTATTTCTCCGGTGGTTCCCCGGCGGGGAAAACAATCCGGCCGGGACTACAGCCATAAGCCGCCCGCACAATGTCTTTCATCGAGACTCTGACCCCGCCCCATTTGTGACCATCGGAAGTCAACATGTGGATTACCGGGGCCTTGAATTTTGTTGGCAGGATTCTGATTTGCGGCGCAGTCTCGCCCACCTGCTGCCAGGTGAGATTGGCGGACCGCCACGAATTGCGATCCATTTCATACGCTCTGATTTTTTTGACGGTCACGGTGGTTGTTCCGACCGCGAGCAACACGCCGATGCCGGCGACGATTGCAGTTTTTGCTTTTGTCCATGCCATAATTTTCAATGCTCCTTTGATGAGGGTTAAGGTTGAACCACTGGCCGTCGCGCCTTTGGCCACGGCGATGGCCGTCACGGCCTTGGCCAGCGCCACCGGTGCGGCTTGAACGGAATTGGCGGAAATCGCCGCCGTCAGGGCCGCCACCGGGAGCGCGACCCCGCGTTTCGTGAAGAACTGCCGCAGTTTTTCCACCGCGCGATGCACCCGGCTTTGGGCCGCCGCTTCCGTTACCTTTAATGCCGCGGCCACTTCGCGCAGGCTTTTCTCCTTGAAAAAACGCAGCACCACGGCTTCACGTTCTTTTCTGCCCAGCCTCGACATCGCGTCGTCCAGCAACGGCGCAAGCTGGTTCCAAACGGGAACCCCGGTGGATTCTTGAAGGATAGATTGCATGTAGGCCTCCTGTTCGCGCATTTGCCGCCGCCGTTCCCCACGCAGAAAACTCAACGCCGTCAGCCGCGTTGTTTGATAGAGCCAGGCATCAAGAATCGTGTCCGGGCGCAGGCGGGCCGATTTGCGCGCCAGGATCACAAATACCGCCTGGGTGATTTCCTCCGCGTGCGCGGCAATCCCGACATGGCGGAGCGCCGCCGAATAAACCAGGTTGACATGTTGCCGGACCAGCCCGGCAAAGGCTTCTTCCGAGCCTTGCTGGCTGTAATTTCGCAGCCGTTCCATGTCGCTCACCTCGGGCATCTGACTATTTATTGCCGATGGGCGCGAAATCAGGCACTTATTTTTTAAGATTTTTTAAGCGCCCGGCAAGCAAACCGGCATTACGACGGCGCGTCGAGAGATTTCCTGGAATGGCACGCCTGGCGTCGGCGAGTTCTTCTTCGCGGCGGTGTTAACCGATCCACCCATCGCGTTCCACGACGGTTGGAGCTTGAATCCATGCTGCCGGGCTTCAAGGCGTCGGTGGGGTGACAACGGTGAACACCAAATCTCCGCCTTTTGCAGTCATCCGCTCGCCGGAATTGTCTTTCAGGTCGGGTCCGATGCTGTAAAGCACATAGCCTGCACCTTGCTTCCGGTAACGCAATGGCTGGCCATCAAACGGGTCCGTGAGGGTCGCGTCCAAATAATTCGGAGTCAATTCGGACAAAGCGGTGGGATACCGGTTGTCGTGCGCTGCGCGAAATTGCTCCAGCGCCACGGCGGTCAATGCCAGACGAAGATTGGCGAGACAGCTTGCTTCCCTGCTGACAGCGCCGGCGAGACCGGGCAGAAACCACCCGCTGAGCAGAAGTCCCTGATTTGTGGCCTCGGTCGCGCGCTGCCGGATCAAGTCGGCAGTCTTCAAACGATCGGGAAAGGTCTCTTTACGGGCGGACAGGAGTTGCTGAAAAGATGTTTCAAGGTATTCTTGTTCTGCTTTCAAGCCATCGGGCTGTTTCAGATGCTCAACCATCCGGTGGAGTTGTTCGTCAGGTATTTCCGTTGCCCCCATTGTGCCCAAATCCTGAAGAAATTTGACGATTTTGTCCGAGTTTTCCAACAAGTCCATATGGGTTGCCCGCTCGCAGGCCATGGCGCGGTTGAAACCCTCGCCCCGCGCATCGTAATCCTCCATGCTTTGGAAGGCCTTCGAAAGCCCGCTTAAAGATTCCGGTGACAACGTGGTGCGATTCATAACTTGGTTCAACGCGTCCACGGCGAGGGAAACACCCGCCGCGCGCACCAATTGAGAAATCAGGGGCGGCTCGGCTTTCAGCGAACGCGCCAGCGCCAGGGTCAATAGAACATCAGCCGCAGCTTGTTTTTCATCATTGTTCTCCGCATCCAGAATGGCCGCCATTTCCGCCATTTGCATCCCATGCTTGATCCCTTGGAGATGGGGCAACCTGGTGTCATAACCTTGGGTAAGATCTATGGGATAACGGCTTTGTTCGTATTGTGCCCCTTGGGCGAAGAATTGCAGCGCGTCGCGGTTCCGTTGCACGAAGGCGGCCAGGGTGGATTTCACCAGCGGCGGCAAGGGGGTGCCGGGAAGCGGAGGCGGCAACTTTCCCAAAACCGGCAGATTGGCGATTTGGTCGGCGCCTTTGATTTGCATCGCTTTAATGCCTCGCAAATTGAACGTGGCGGCATTTTGTCCGGCGGGCGGTTCAACATACCAGGCGTCGAGTTCCACGAGCGTTTCGGGAAGACCGTTGATAGGTACGTTGATGGGTAAATGGATTGCTTTCGTTGAATGAACTTCTTTGATCACAACGACGCTCGTGCCAGCTATAAGAATTAATGCTGCGCCGGCAATGACGGCGGTTCTTGCTTTGGTCCAGGCCATAAGTTTCAAGGCTCCTTGGATGAGGGTTAAGGTTGAACTTTCACACACCTTTCAGACAACCCTGCAATCAAATCGTCACGCCCGATGCCCGCCTGGCTGCTCCTTGACGCGGCGGAGGGTGCATTACAACGCCAGTTCCGGCGCGTCGAGAGATTGAACCGGTCGGATGTGCAAAGTCGCCACGCCGGCATTAAAGCGCGTGGCGTCGGCAATGAAAAGCGCGGAGAAAGGTTTCTTCCACCACGGCCAACAAGCTACTTCACCTTTTCCACCACGAGCATCTCGATGGGTTCGCGGCTGGGCACCCGGTTCGAGGTGTTGTGCACTTGGATTCAGCCGATCATTCGGTGGAATCAATATTTAAAAGCTGCCAGGGCTTATCAATGACTTTAGACTCTGGATAAAGCGGTTTGCCGTTTGGTCCCCAATAATCTTTCGGAGAAAGTTCACCTATGACTCTTCCCCAAGTCCATACTTCGCCATCGCGTGTCAATATCACACCGATGTTATCGCCTCCGGCAGTAAACGCGACAATGTCTTTGGGCAGACTGAGTTTGCGAAGTTTCACCGGTTTGTATGCTGTGGCGGGTTTGACCCGGCGATGTTCAGAAGCGTCCAGCGCCCAGAACGACCCGTCCTTTTTCTTCAGAATGTGATATAGGCCTCCCGGTAAAGAGGCGCAGGATTGCCAATCGTCTTCCGTTCCCACCTGCTGGGGTACCGCATTCAAACTCGTGTCCGGTGCTTGGGTATAGAAATTTGCCTCCCGCCCCCAACTCCACAGCGTTCCGTCTGACTTGATGGTCAACACCGTGAAATAACCAAAACAGACATCGGCCCAGTTTGTGTCCGGTGAGATACGGGTTGGAACCAGACATTTATTTGTGTCTTTGGCATCGCCTGTGAATGTTCCCCAGAACCAAAGGCTGCCATCAGATTGCAATCCTACGGTTTGACTGCCTCCGGCCCATATTTTTATCCAGTTGGTTGAAGTCCCCACTTGCACGGCATTGGTGCTCTCTTTGGCGCCACCAATTCCCAACTGGCCGGCCCAATTATTGCCCCAAGCCCACAACGTGCCTTCATTTTTTAGAGCAAAGCTGTTCGCCGCTCCAGCGGCCGCCTGTTTCCAATCATTTCCTGGGACGGATGGCACAGGTGTGGGGCGCGTGGTCTTTGTGCCGTCACCTAATTGGTAATTAAAATTTCCTCCCCATGCCCAAAGCGTGCCGTCGGATTTAACCGCCAGACAATGAGAATCACCAACAGCGATGTTCACCCAATCCGATTCATTTCCAATCCGACGCAAGGAAACCGTGTTTTGGATATTGGTGTTTTTCAAACCCAAAACCGGCCAGCCCAGCCGTTCTTCGCCCCAGCTCCAAAGGCTGCCATCCGAAGCCAGAAAAATTCCATAATGACTGTATCCGTAACCGATCATCGGAGTGACATTACCGGTTGGCAATTTCAGTCTGCCGGTTTGAGCTGGAGGAGCATGTCGAAAATGACTCGTCACTGTAATCGTGCTGACCGTCGCCAGCAGGACTGCTGTGCTTGCGACGACCGCCGTTTTCACTTTTGTCCATGCCATAATTTTCAATGCTCCTTTGATGAGGGTTAAAGTTGAACCGCCGGCCGTCGCGCCTTTGGCAAATGCAATAGTGGTAATGAATTTCGCCAGCGCCACGGGCGCGGCTTGAACGGAGTTGGTGGAAATCGCCCCGGCGATGATGGCCGTGGTCGAACTTACGCCGCGCTTGTTGAAATAGCGGTGCAGTTTTTCCAGCGCGCGGCTGACCCGTTTCTCCGCCGCGTCTTCGCTCGCGCCCAGAACCAGTCCGACCTCTCGCAAATTCCTACCTTCATAAAATCGGAGCACGATGGCCTGACGATCTTTCTCGCGCAGGCCCGCGACGGCGGTGTCCAGCAACGGAGCGATTCTCGGCCAGACCTCGGTTTCCGGTTCATTCAAGATGGATTGCATGTGCGCCTCCTGTTCGCGGCGATGACGCCGGCTTTCGCTTCTCACAAAATTATTTGCCGTCAAGCGCGTGACTTGAAACAGCCAGCTGGAAAGGGCTTTGACCTCGCGCAATCGCGCCGCTTTTTTGGCGAGGATGATGAAGACCGCCTGCGTGATTTCCTCGGCGTTATGCGGATTGCTGACGTGTCGTAGCGCGACGGAATAAACCAGATTGATATGCCGCGTCACCAGCGTGGCAAATGCTTCGTCGGAAAGATTTTCCACATATTGCCGCAACAACGCGTTGTCATCCATTGGCTGCATTCACCATTAAGTGTGCGCCGTCCGGCCAAAACCGACAATTTATTTGCGGTTTTAATGGTTTGAAATTCCGCCGCTCATGCCGCAGACAACGCGCTGACGCTTTTGCGAATTCACAGTGGGACATTATACAACCGCCGCGCGGCGTGTAAAATGGTTTGCGAAGGGCGTTGAATGAAAATGCTAATGCGCTTTTTCAACAACCAGCATTTCAGTCGGCTCGCGGCTTGGCGCTTATTTTGGACCAATGCTGTCAACCTTCCATTCGTTCCCGGTCTTTATCATTTTTGCGTCAACTACCTTAACTGTCTCCTGCTTTTCTCCCGGCAGAGTTCCTCGGAAACTGACGTGCAGAATCACCTGATCGTCGGCGATGACTTGCTGATCAAGAATTTGAAATCCTTCCGCTTTGTTCAAGCCTTCTGTGCTCGCGATAATGAAACATGCCGCCAGGGATTTGCCCATCTTTTGTGACATTCCCTTATACTGCTGCAATTGTCTCTCACGCTCGCCTGGAGTAAAGCAGGCTAGAAACGTTTCGAAATCACCCTTATGGTCAAACCAGATTGCCGATAAAAAGGCTGACCGCGGATCGGTATATCCGGCAAAAGTCCAGGAGCTCTTAGGAAAGTCAGTTTCGGTGGGTGCTACCGGCTGCGGTTTGGGTAGAGGTCGTTGTTGATGTTGATGATGAACTACGAGAGTAGTAGTGCCGGTTGCCACGATGACAGCGGCAACGGCGACGGCTGC
>JBEKJN010000188.1:0-5633 GCA_050011235.1 Verrucomicrobiota bacterium
CCGGTTGGAAGGCAACAATGTCGTGGCCGGCAAAAAGACGCTGGCCGACTCCGGCTTGAAACTCATCGCCGGCGATTCGATGGCGGACGCGGCGCAGAAAGTGGTAAAGGCGGTCTCAAAAACTAGATGAGTGTAAAAAATACAATCTTGCTTCTACTTCTTTTGGGAGGGCTGATTCCCGCGTTCGCCCAAGAAAAAAAATTGGACGATTTGAAATCGTGGATTGGCAAATACCCAAGTGATAAAGGGCAAGATTTTTTCCATCTTCCAGAAATTCAAAAACCATTGAAAGAACTCTTAAGCAGAAGCGATTTTCGCCATTTGACAAAAGAGCTTACACTCGAAACCCCAATTGAATGTGTAAAAAATTATTTGATCATAGAAGTCTCCAAGGAGCATTGTTCTCCATGTGACAACGCGATGGTTGTGATTAACCTTGAAGATAGCACGATCTTCGTTGGCTTTTACAAATTTAATAAAGGCAGTTCAGTTATCCGCTGGTTTAGCTCAAAAGACGATTGCGATTATTATGAACTACCGAAGGAAATTCTTGATGAGTTTCTTTATATGCACGAACCAAAACAATGAAATTGTCAAAAATCAAAGTCACCGCTACTGACGAGCCGGCTCGCGGGGACGCTCGCCCCACCGGAAAATTATGAACGCTTTCAAGAATTAAGGCACATGTCCCGGGGCAGGAACGAAAATCCAGGGGTGAACACGACCGCGAGGGACCTCGAGCCTTATCATCGGTTGGTGGATTTGCAGAAACAAATGATTGAACTGACAGAACAACACAAGCAGACGAAACGCCGACGCGACGACCTGCACGAACAAATGGCGCGCGAGGCCACTGATCGGCGGCACGACCACCGCGGTTTGCGGCATCGCCTGCAACGGTCGGCAGCCAGGCTTTTGAAGCGCGTGTCGGGCTTTACCACGGTGATGACCGCTCTCGGCACGTCCAACCACAAACAACCATGACAAAAGCATGATCACTGAAATTGCCTTCAGTTGCTATCCAGTCACCGACATGGCGTGGGCGCGCAAGTTTTACGAGGGTGTGCTCGGTTTGAAACCCACGACCGTCACCGATTTACCGGACAGCAAGTGGGTGGAATACGAATTCGGCCCGTATGCGCTGTCCATCGGCTCCGCGCCGGGCTTCAAACCAAGTCCTGACGGCTGCACCGTCGCGCTGGAAGTGGAGGATTTTGACGCCGCCATCGCGCATCTGCGGGCGAACAACGTAAAGTTCCGCATGGAACCGTTTCCCACGCCCGTCTGCCGCATGGCGTTCATTTCCGATCCCGACGGCAACACGATTTGCATTCACAAGCGGAATGCGAAGTAGCCAATGACAGAACGAAACCCCAACGAAAAGTCCGTTTTGAAAGAAGCCTCGCCAGCTTACCTGGTAGCCGCTGACAGCGACATTGATTTGTCATTGCTGAAAGATAGTCTGGCGAAAACGCCGTGGGAACGGATGCAGGCCAACGATGATGCGTTGAATTTTGCGGAGTCCCTACGCGCTGCAATGGAGAAGCGAAATGCAAAACCTAAGTGAACTGACGCGAAAATTGATTTCGTCACGGGTCGAGTTCGTTTTGGTGGGCGGATTCGCGGCGGCGGCGCATGGCGTCACCCTGCTCACGCGCGACGTCGATATTTGCTGCCGATTCAGCGAAGCAAACTTGATGCGCATCCAGAAAGCGTTCACGGATTTGCATCCGGTGCATCGTTCAAGGCCGGATTTGCTGCTGGCATTGACACCGGAACAGTGCGCGAGCCTGAAAAATCTGTATTTGAAGACGGATTTGGGAGTTATTGATTGTCTTGGCGAAATCCTGGGCGTCGGCAACTATGAAGAAGTTCTGAAACACAGCGTTGAAGTCGAATTGCCGTATGGCAAATGCCGGATTCTCGACATCGAAGCATTGATTCGCGCAAAAGAAGCCATGAACCGCGATCACGACCGGCTCACGGTGAAGTATTTGAAAGAAATTCAAAAACAACAAGACCAGAGTTGATTCATCATGTCCATTCTCGTCAAACCCAACACCAAAGTTCTTGTCCAAGGCATCACCGGCAGCTTCGGCGCGAAGCACGCGCGGCTCTCGATTGATTACGGCACGCGAATTGTCGCCGGGGTCACGCCGGGCAAGGGTGGCCAGGTTTTTGAACATGGCGGGAGGAAATTCCCCGTTTTCGACACCGTAGCCGAAGCGGTGAAACAGACGGGAGCGACGGCTTCCGCGATTTTTGTCCCGGCGGCCTTCGCGGCGGATGCCATTCTCGAAGGCGCGGATGCCGGACTGGAAGTTGTCGTGTGCATCACCGAAGGCATTCCGGCGCGCGACATGATTCGCGTGAAACGCGCGATGGAAGGAAACAAGACGCGGCTGGTCGGCCCGAATTGTCCCGGCATCGTCACGCCCGGCGAAGGCAGGGATTCGCACGGCGGCTGCCGCATCGGCATCGCGCCGGGTTACATCCACAAAAAGGGCCACGTCGGTGTCGTCTCGCGCAGCGGCACGCTCACTTACGAAGCGGTCTGGCAATTGACCTGCCGCGGTGCCGGGCAATCCACCTGCATCGGCATCGGCGGCGATCCGGTGCCCGGTATGTCGCATCTGGACGTCATCAAACTGTTCAACGACGATCCGGACACGCACGGCATCATCATCATCGGTGAAATCGGCGGCTCGGCTGAAGAGGAAGCCGCCGGGTGGATCAAAAAGAATTGCAAAAAACCCGTGGCGGGTTTCATCGCGGGCGCGACGGCGCCGCCCGGGCGTCGCATGGGCCACGCGGGCGCCATCATCAGTGGCGGCAAGGGCACGGCGGCGGCAAAAATCGCGGCGTTCAAAGACGCCGGCATTGGCGTGGCTCTCACGCCGTCGAAAATTGCCGACACGCTTTTGAAAATGATGTAACGCAGAGTGTCGAGTGTCAGGTGTCAGGAAAACCCTTGCTTGACACTCGTCACCTGACACCTGTCACTTGTCACTTTCATGGGACTGGTTGACTTCATACTGAACCTTGCGGGCTTGCTGCTGTGGCTCAACTGGCGTGCGCTTCGCATCGATCCGCTCGGCAAACGGACGCCCGCGACGTTGATTGGCACGTTGCGGCGCGCCGAGCCGCAGCGTTTGCGGCATTGGCACCTGCTGGCGGCCATCGGCGGCCTGCTGTTGGTGCGCGCGGGGTTTTACTGGCAGATCGGCCTGGTGTCCAAACCGGTCTGGGCGGGAACGCTGGACCTGGGCATCATCGCCCCCTCGTTTCTCAGCAATTCATTCGGCCGAATGTGCCTGTTTTCCATTTGCAGTTTCGGGCTGGTGCTCGCGGTGTTTTATCTGTGGCTGTTGCTGCTCTCGATTCTCGCCGGGCCGGAGCCGGTTCACGGGCTGGTGCGCATGCAACTGGGCGCGATGGATCGCTGGCCACGGCGGATGAAATTATTTTTGCCGCTCATGGCCGCAGCACTGTTATGGTGGCTCGCGAGCTGGTTGTTGGAGTGGCACGGGATAATTCCCAAGCCGATTTCAACGGCGCATCGTATTGAGCAGTCGCTGCTCATCGGCCTGGGCAGTTATCTGGTCTGGAAATATGTCATCGGCGTGCTGCTGGCGCTGCATCTGCTGAACAACTACGTTTACTTCGGCCGGCATCCGTTTTGGAATTACGTGAACGCGACGGCGCGGACGCTGTTGCAACCGTTGCGCCGCGTGCCGTTGCGCGCCGGCAAGGCGGATTTTGCGCCGGTCGTGGGCATCGTGCTGGTGTTTTTGCTGGCCGGGCTGGCCGAACGCGGGCTGATTTTCATCTACGGGCGGCTGTCGTACTGAAAATGGTCCACCGGTTTCGTCTTGGGCAGTTTGACGGTGACGGTTGCCCCCGCGCCCTTTTCACCGGCAATGAAAAGCGAGCCGCCGTGCAACTCAACCAGCCGTTTGGCGATGACCAACCCCAGTCCCAATCCCTGCTGGTCCTGCATTTTCCGGTCGAACTGCACATAAGCGCCGATGCGCTTGATTTGCTCGGTGGAAAAACCGCAGCCCTGATCGCTGACGGAAAGAACAATGTTGTTGAATTCTTCGCCCAGCGTGACACGCACCGGCGAACCGGCTTCGGAAAACTTGAAGGCGTTTTGCACCAGTTCGCTGACGACCTTGTCAAAATATTCCTCGGACATCGGCACGGAAAGGTCGGTCGCCTCCACGCTTAAATCATCCGGACGCCCCGCCTGCGCGGCGTGTGCGGTGGCAAATTCCTTGATGAGGGTGGCGGTTTGCTCCGTTTTCCCAATGCGCAGAGCGCTGACGTTTTTTGGGTCGGCGGCAATCAGCTCGAGTTGCGCGTAAACCAGAAAATTCTCAATCAGCCGTTCGAGGCGCTGGCCGGACTTGTGGATTTCCTGGCCCATTTCGGCCACCTCGCCCGGTTTAAGGGTGGCGGCGGAGGTGGCCAGGAGTTCGGCGTTGGAAATAATGCCGTTGAGCGGCGTGCGCATTTCATGCGGCATGATCAGGCTGATGTTGTCGCGCAGGCTGGCCAGCTTGCGTTCGGCTTCGTCGCGCACGGTCTGCGCCTTTTTGAGGCGCGCATCCACGGCGGCGTAAAGCGCGTCGGTGGTGAACGGTTTCGGCAGGTAATCGTCGGCGCCGAGTTCCATGCTGTGCCGCATGCCGACATTGTCGGCGAGGCCGGTCATCAAAATGAACGGGATGGCAGCGGTGGGCGCTTCGTTGCGGAGCGAGGTCAGGGTCAGATAACCATCCACCTTTTCCATGTTGACGTCACAAAGGATGAGATCGGGCAATTCCTTGCGCGCGAGTTCAATGCCCTCGGCGCCGTTGGCAGCCTCGACCACCATGAAACCCTTTTGTTTCAGCGCCAGATGAATCATCTCGCGCAACCACTCCTCATCGTCTATGACCAGGATTTTTTTCATCAACAGTGCGCTCCGATAGAGCAATAACCGTGCCCGCCAAACGGGCTGGGTCTGCTTCCGGTTTTTGTAACTATTACCCGTGGAACTACTTCCGCTCTTCGATCGGAATGTAGCGGCTGAGCGTGCGGCCTGTGTAAATCTGGCGAGGACGATAAATCCGGCTCTTCGTCTCTTCCATGATTTCCTTGTAATTCGCAATCCAGCCGGGCATCCGGCCAATTCCAAAAATCACCGGAAACATTTCCACCGGCAGGCCGATCGCCCGCATGATGATGCCGCTGTAAAAGTCCACGTTCGGATACAATTTGCGTTCCACAAAATAGGGATCCCGCAACGCCGCTTCTTCCAGACGTTTGGCGATGTCCAACAACGGGTCGGTGATATGCAAAACCTTGAATAGGTCGTCGCAAGCCTTTTTTATGATCTTGGCGCGCGGGTCGTAGTTTTTATACACCCGATGACCGAACCCCATGAGTTTTCGGCTGCTGTTTTTGTCCTTGGCCGCCACGATGAATTTTGAACCGTCATCGCCTTCGCGTTGAATTTGCTCCAGCATTTCAATCACCGCCTGGTTCGCGCCGCCGTGCAACGGCCCCCAAAGCGCGCACACGCCGGCGGCCGCGCTGGCAAACAAATTGGCCTGGCTCGACGCCACCATGCGCACGGTGGACGTGGA
>JBEKJN010000189.1:0-5554 GCA_050011235.1 Verrucomicrobiota bacterium
AGGAAATCCTGGTGTGCTTCCGCAAAGTCCGCGACGAGATGCGCCGCGTGTTTGAAGCCTACGCGGCGGGGTTGCGCGATTCCAAGGGAATGGAAAACATCGAACATTGAACATCGAACACCGAATGTCGAAGTCCGCGCGACCGACAAAATATTCGATGTTCGATGTTGGGCGTTGGTTGTTCGATGTTATTCAAACATTTCGCCGGCTTTCAGCGGATGCCCCGCCAGAAATTCCGCCGCGTTCAGGCGTCGGCCACTCTCGCGTTGCAATTCCAAAATCCGCAGCGCATCCTGCCCGCAGCCGACAACAATGCCATTTTTGTCCGCCGATAAAATTTCTCCAGGCGAACCGGCTTTTTCAACCACTTCCGCCTTCCAGATTTTCAGCAGATGCGGTTTTGGAGCGCGGAGCATTGCTCCGCCTGCCGAGCAATGCTCGGCGCTCCGTAAAAATGTGAACGCGCCCGGCCACGGCGTGAAGGCGCGCAGCCGGTTCCAAATCGTTTTCGCGGGCAGGTTCCAGTCAATGCGCCCGTCCTCCTTTTTGATTTTGGGCGCGTGGCTCACGCCTTCGGCGGGCTGCGGCGTCGGTCGGTTTTTTCCGGTGATGTAACCGGGAATGGTTTCCACCAGCAAGTCCGCGCCGAGTTGCGCCAGCCGGTCGTGCAGTGTGGCGGAATCGTCCGCCGCCTGAATCGGCGTCCGCCGTTGCGAAACAATCGGTCCGGTGTCCAAACCCGCGTCCATTTTCATGATGGTAACGCCGGTCTCGGTGTCGCCATTGGCAATCGCCCACTGAATCGGCGCCGCGCCCCGATACTTCGGCAAGAGCGACGTGTGGACGTTCAGGCAGCCATGGCGCGGCAGGTCCAGAATGCTTTGCGGCAAAATCTGTCCGTAAGCGGCAACGACGATGAGGTCGGGCTGCCAGGCTCGGAGTTCGGCGATGAATGCTTCGTCACGGGTGCGCGGCGGCTGGAGCACGGGCAAACCCAGCCGCAGCGCGAGCGTTTTGACCGGTGACGATTGCGGTTTGAGGTCGCGGCCCTTGGGCCGGTCGGGTTGCGTGACCACGGCGGCGACCTGAAAACTTTGCGAACGCGCCAATTTTTCCAGACCGGCGCAGGACAATTCCGCCGTGCCCATGAAGATGATTTTCATTTCAATTTACGATTTACGATCTATGATTTGTGATTTGCACGCAAGATTTGGTGGCAGGCTGCTTTGAATTTCTGCTGCACGTTTGAATGGTAGGGCCGCGCTGCTGTGCGGCCTCGGACGACCAGCAGGTTGTCCCGACCGACCAAAAGTGCTCGCTGCCACAAATTTTTAAGCGGTCAAAGTTTGACAACGAGGCGGAGGATGTCCAAAAACGTCCTGGCCGGCGTTTCATCGGCATTGATGCGATGAACGACTTTTTTGCCGTAGAAGCTGAGCACGGGCTTGGTTTCCTGCTCGTAAATTTTCAGGCGGTCCCGGATGACATCGAGGTTCGCGTCGTCCAGCCGGTTTTCCTTGATGGCGCGGCGTTGCAGGCGCGTCACGAGATTTTTCTGGTTGGCGCAGGTGAGATAAAAAACGGCGGCCACGTCGAGCGCGTCGCTCAACATCTCCGCTTGCGCCACGTTGCGCGGGATGCCGTCGAGCACGAGCGTGTCCTCGGCGGGATGAAACCGCCCGGTCTTCGTGCCGGCGTCAATGAACCGGCGCCAAAGCTCGACCGTCGGCGCGTCGGGCACCAGCCGGCCGCGGCTGGAGTAGGCGATGAAGATTTTGCCGAGCGGGCTGTCCGGACGCAGGCTGCGGAACACGTCGCCACAATCGCAATGGAAAAAATTTGGAATGGTGCCGAGGACTTTTCCCTGCGTGCCCTTGCCCGAACCGGGCGCTCCAAACATGAGAATCGTCCGGTATTTCATAAAAGTGACAAGTAACGGGTGACAAGTGACGGGAAAACTCCACACCGCGCAGGAACAGCTTCCGTGCCACGTGTTACATGCCACATGTCACACTCCCGTTTCACGTATCCTTGTGTTTGAGTTGAATCTCCTGGATTTCCCCGAACGACACCATCACCTCCTGTCGCGCTGCGCCATGTGCGACCTCAAAATGCATGTCGTTGGCCGCAATGCGCGTGATGCGTTGGACCACATACTGCCCGTGCGGCGTTTTCACGTGCAACACCATGTCCTTGTCGCCTTCGCGCCGGATGAGGCTGAAGAAACTGGGGAACTTCGTCTCGATAAACCGGCGGTTGAACGTGTACTGTCCCCGCTGAAAAATCTGCGGTGCGGGCTTGTCGGCGGTCGGCGCCTGCTGCCACGATGACGAGGCAATGCGAATGCCGCCCGGCGGTTGCACCAGTGCCGGCGCCGGCGCGACGCTCGGCACGGCCATCGTTTCAGAGGCAGCTTCGGTCTCCGCGGCCAGTTCCGCACCCGCCACACCTTGTGTCGGCATGGACAAAAAAATGATGGGCCCCAGAATTGGCAGCACCGCCGCCACCCCCATCACCATGCCAATGGGGCGCGCGCGAAAGATGGCGATTTCCATCGCCGCATAAAGATTCGCCCCGTAAATCAGGAACATCACCACCAATCCGACCGACGACGAAAATAGCGCGGCGAAGAACGCGGTCTTCGGTGGTTCCTCCAGCCGCGACACCTCCTGAATTTTGATTTCCTCCTTTGGACGCTGTTCCGCCGGCGCGATGATGAACGGATTGACGAACGATCTGATTTTTGGGTTTTGCGCCAGTTGCTTCAGCGCACCCTGCGAAAACATCGTCCAGGTCACGTTGGTATAAGCGTCCGCCGGCGTGCGGATCAGGACGCCGGTGTCGTCGTACTTGACGACATCACCGGCCACCGACGAGCCATCGGTCAATTGAAACGTGTCCGCGCCCGCGGCCAGCAACAGCCCGCCCAGCCAGAATCCAAAAATGATTCCCAGGATTTTGCGCACGGGGTTCTTCTAGCAAATGCCCGCGCGCCGCGAAAGCAAATTCAACGCGCCGACTTCAAAACCGTAGGACAGGCGTCTCGCCTGTCTCCAATTTCCAATTCGTCCTCGTTTTCATCCTCGGATCTTCAGCCTGATTGGAGCGCCGGCCTCCGGCCCGGCACAACTTCGGTTTTGGGGTTCAGCGTTTGACGTTGAACGTTGAATGTTCAATATTGATGGTCGAGCGGACTCCTCACTCCAAGTCCCGGTTTCTGTATGACATGGGTGTAAATCTGCGTCGTCGCCACGTCCTTGTGGCCGAGCAATTCCTGCAAGGTGCGAATATCGGTGCCCGATTCGAGCAAATGAGTGGCAAAGCTGTGGCGCAACACATGAGGCGTGACTCGTTTGTCCAGTTGCGCCCTGCGCGCGGCCAGACGAATGGCGTGCTGGAAGCTGGCATCCAACACGTGATGCCGCCGGCGCAAACCCGTGCGGGGGTCATGCATCAGTTGCCGCGATGGAAAGAACCACTGCCATTCCCAAGACTGCCCCGCCTTGGGGTACTTGCGTTCCAGCGACTCGGGAAGCCAGACCCCCGGAACACCCCCGCGCTGGTCGTCGCCATGCAAGCCCCGCAATCGCTCGCGATGCTCCTCCAACCGCTCCGCCAGCGAGTTCGGCAACACCGTCACCCGGTCCTTGTCGCCCTTGCCGGCGCGAATGATGACTTGGCGGCGCTCCAGGTCCACGTCTTTGATCCGCAGTCCAATCAATTCGGTCAACCGCAGGCCGCTCCCATACATCAACTCGGCCATCAGCCGCGTGGACCCCTCCAACGCGGCGAACAGCCGCTGGCATTCCGGCCGCGAGAGCACGACCGGCACGCGCGCCAGCTTCCGCGCCCGCGCGTAGTCGCCAAAATCTTCGAGCGTTCGCCCCAGGGCCTCGCGCAAAAGAAACACCAGCGCGTTCAACGCCTGTTTCTGGGACGAAACCGAGGCCCGCTGCCGCGTCGCCAGACGCGACAAAAACTCTTTGACCTCGGCCTCCATGGCTTGCTCCAACTTTTTGCCGCCCTCCTCGAGCCACCGGACGAACCGCCATGACCAGCCCCGGTAGGTCTGCTCCGTCCGCCAGCGATAATGACGGCCCCGGAGTTCGCGGATCAGGCGTTGCTCCCACTCGGTCTTCCCCAAATCCGCAGCCCCGAGTGTCGGCACGCCGGTCATTACCGGCTCCGGTGTGGAAGCCGTGCCGGCATCCCCCTGCTTGCCGGCCTCCTGGAAAAACCAATTCAAAGCCGCTTTCCAGGTTGCCAGATGCGAGACGCTCAACCGTCGTTGCTGCCCCATCTCCCCCATGAACTGGCGGGCCGAATCCACCGTGGCCCGCTGCCGCCTTTGTTTGCAGAAGCGCAGGTACTCCAGGATGGCCATCCGATATTGCTGGCGCACCAGAGCCGGCAGGCGAACCTGCCCCAATACCTCGGCCCACTGTGGAAACCACACCGCCGGGCGCGGTGCGAAAGTGTGAATTTCGTTGTTCATATCAGCCACAAAATGACAAACTCACTTTGGCTTTTTCTGGCCGATATGACAAGCCCGGAAACGACCAGACGCACCTGCTGCCCGCTCATATAGCTGCCATAACACCTTGAAATAGAGCTTGCCTCACTTCGATTGACGCTCTATGCTCCAATCAAACATCGGTCAGGATGACCTTTGTCAGTTACTCCTGACTTTGTCCCAATACTAATGTTAGAACGTCTGGTCATTATCTTCATCGAAGTCGGGTTCGCACCAATCGTCCTCATAGTCGTATTGGGGACGGTTACGATGCGCCCGATCTTCGACCGCTTTTACGAGCGCCATTTCTTCGGGTGTTCGCTCAGATTCAGGTTTGCCCAGGATGTCGCGGTGACGGTAGCGGATGCTTTCGAGAGTTGATTTGTCGCTCAACGCCCGCTCCACGTTACATTTTGCGGTCTGGTATTGTTTGACCGCTTTGTCTGCGAGTCGTGCCGCTGTTTTGCGTAGCGCATCAACGGACTCGGCTGTTGTCGCCTCGGTCGAGGTTAAGCAGACCTCGAAGTGGCAGTAGTCGTATGAGCGCATAACCTTCACGCTCCCTGATTGGATGTTTGGTGTTGTCATTTGACGATGTTCTAACCATTCGATGCAGACCAACAGCCACTGCCCCTTGGAGTTGGCTGCATCATTTTTAGGTTTGTTCGGGCAGTTTGCATTTTAAAATTTCGCACGGTGGCTGTGTCTGATCTCAATCGTTAGGCGTCATACGCTATGAGTGCTGAAGACACACAGAAATCTTGGAGCGAGAAGGTTGCCGGCTTGGGTGTTGATATGCTTGTTGATCACGGACTCATCAAGAAGCAGGATTTTGAGCGTGCGACAGGGATCATGGCCGAGGAGATTTTGGTGCGCCTTGCCATTGGTGATTATCCGCCACCAGAAAAGAATGAGTTATCACAAAATGACGCCTCCTATGAGGGTTCATCGGTCAAGCATTAAGTAAACGGTTTCATAATTTCTTTTCTTAAAAGCGTTTTTGTTTTTTCGGTCAGCGTCTCCGTCCGTATCTGCGTTCCC
>JBEKJN010000190.1:0-5542 GCA_050011235.1 Verrucomicrobiota bacterium
CAATTTACGTTATACAAATACCATTTGCCACGATATATTGCAAGGATTTTTTACACCATACACTAGAGCCTAATCCAGAAGCCTTTATAGCGGCGTCTATTGGCTTCTTTTCATCTTGTGTCAGGCGCACTGAATATGCTGGCGTGCGCCGCTTGTGCTTTGGGACTGATGGTCTGCCCGCTTTTTTAGTCATAAAATAATATACGTTATACGAAAATAAATGTTGACTGCATTGTATTTTCGTTATACGCTTATTGCAAGTTAAAACTAAACCGATATGGCAAACAACCTTGAAACCGAAAAGAAAGTGCTGGCAGTCTCAATGCTGGCCGAAGGCAATAGCATCCGCAGCATTGAGCGCGTGACCGGCACTCACCGTGACACCATCATGCGTTTGGGTATTCGCATTGGCGAAGGCTGTCGGCAAATCATGGACAGCAAAATGCGCGGCCTGACATGCAAACAAATTGAGTGCGACGAGATTTGGGGATTCATCGGCGCAAAGCGTAAGAACGCCAATCGCGTCGGCGCTTATGGCGACGTTTGGACGTTCATCGCGTTGGACTCTGACACGAAGCTGATTCCGTCTTTCACCGTCGGCAAGCGCGACGTGTATCACGCCCGCGAGTTTATGGACGATTTGGCTTCCCGCATGACAATGCGTGTCCAAATCTCAACGGACGCGCTTGCGGCTTATCCTGACGCCATTGAACGCGGGTTTGGAACGGAAGTTGACCACGGCCAGATTGTAAAGACATACAGCCTCACGAATCTCAACAAAGACGCGGCCAGTAGGTATAGCCCGGTCGAAGTGGTTAAAACCGAGCGCACAATCGTTTCGGGTATGCCGGACATTCGCCGCATTACAACGTCACATATCGAAAGCCAGAATCTCACACTGCGGATGCACTGCCGCCGCCTGACTCGCCTTACGAACGCTTTCAGCAAAAAATTTGAAAACTTTCAAGCTGCGGTCGCGCTGAATTTCGCGTATTACAACTTTTGCAAAACGCATGGCACGTTGCGTATGACACCCGCGCAAGCGGCCAATGTCGAAAGCAGCGCGTGGACGGTCGCGGAACTGGTGGAACGCTGTGGCGAATAAAGATTACATCGAACGGCTAAAGCAGGTGATTTTCCACTTGCACAAATCCGACGCGCAACATGTCGAATCTGTGCCGGTGGAAGAAATCTTTCGCGGTAAGAGCATTTGGAAAGGCTTTGTGGAAGTGTTCACGCTCACAAATCACCCAAAAGCCAAACGCTGCTATGGCTGGTCGCATCCTGAAAACGAGGATGGCACTGGCGAGCGGTTTGTGACGGTGCTGGAAATCCCGCCAGTGGTATCTCCGGAAACCGCCGTGAAGATGTCAATTGTCGCGGAAGCCAAAAATAAAAGGTGAAGATTTATGGTTTCTTTAGATAACTTCATCGGATTTTTAGAATTCTCGGCCATCGGAACATTCGCCGCGCTAGCAATTATTGATGCGTTTGGGTTTTACAGCCATACGCCGATACGCTCACTTCCTCATGGAAAATCGGCGGCAATGAAAGTTAGCATTGGGTTTGGGCTTCTTGTTGGCCTGATAGAATTTATTTGCAAGGTTAATTCGATTTCAAATTAGGACACCGCCGGCCTTCAGCCTGACCGTATTCTTAATCGTAATCTTGATCTTAATCTTAATCACAATCTGCCAAAGAGAAGGATTAGGATTAAGATTAAGATTTGGATGAAAACGGGTTTTGCCTTTCCGACGGCGACACCCGTTGCAGAAACAACACACTAATGAAAAAATAAATCCAGCCGAGGACCAAATGCGCTCCGAAGGCGGAACTCATCTGGATCAAATCCAGCGCGCCCATGCCGTAAAACGCAATCGCCGCCGTCAGCAACAACGCGCCAGGCATGAGCGCCGCGCCCGCCAGCCGCCAGCTTTGCCGGAAGTTCAAATCGCGGTCAGCAAAAAAGGAAATCAGCCAGACCGGCAAAAAATAAACGGTCGCCAAAACCGTCCACGAAAGCATCAGCCCGACAATGACCGCGCCGGTCGCGATGGCCAGGATGTCGGGTTTCCAAGCGTCCCAAAGCGGTTCCAGATCGGTCCGGTTGAAAGCCACAATCCAACCGGGCGGATAATTCCATTCGCGGTAGCCGAGCAGTGAAAAAACGCGGACCGATTCCCCGCCGAATTCGATTTGCACCTGCGCGGGCGAGTGGATTTGGCCAGTATGTTCCAGGTCAACATCAAACGCGAGAAAACCACCTTCGGCCAGAAGCGTCGGTGATTCGCCTTGCCAGTTCAACTGGCTGGCGCGGATTTCGCCCTGATCCGGCAATTGTTTGATGGCGGCCGTGATGGTCGGGAAACAACCGTAGGCTAAAAACCAATCCACTGCTATGGCGGCCAACACCGCGACGATGAATTGCACCACCAGCAGGCGACCGAGTCGCGCATGGGCAAAAGCCGCCACACCACGCGGCGTGAGCGGTTCCCAAGCAGTTGGCGATGATTTCGAAGCCGTCATGGTGCGGAGCTTTCGTTCCGCCGCATTTTAACAAATCCCTGCCGTTTGTCGCGGAAGTTTGCGCTGCACTCAGGTGCCGGGCGCATTTTCCGGAGGCGGCGGGGATTTTTGTGATTGCTCCGGCGGCGGGACGTGAACCACCGGAATGGGGTAACGCAGTTTCATCACGTCGTCCACGAGCACCTCGACAAAATAGGTCCCGGCGACTTTGAATTCAATCTGGCCGAAGACCATTACGCTGGTGGCGTGCAACGCCGCGTCGCGCAGTTCAAATTTCATCTCGCCTTTGCGGATCACCGTGGTCTGGTCGGGCGCGATAAGCCGGATGCCTTCCGTGAACCGGCCGATGCCCGCCGTCCAGCGGTTGAAGACGCAGAGCCGCGCAGCGACGATGGGCAATTGCGGCACGCGGATGAGGCTGATGACGCCGATGAGAATCAAATTTCCGTTGGCTTCCTGGCGAACATCCTCGCACAACAGCGAGGATTGCAAATCCGGCAAAATTCGAGTGGCTTCCATAAATTTGTTCGTTGTAGCGGCGCTCTGCGAGCGCCGCAGTTTGTTGTCTTAAATCCGGCGGTCACAGACCATCGCTACATGAAAAATTTTCGGCGGCGCGCACGGTGTTTTGCATCAACATCGCAATCGTCATCGGCCCGACGCCGCCGGGATTCGGCGTGATTTTTCCCGCAATCGGTTGGACGCGCGCGAAATCCACGTCGCCGACCAGCCGTGAACCGCCTTTTGCCTTCGGATCGCTCACCCGGTTGACGCCCACGTCAATCACCGTTGCGCCGGGCTTCACCATGTCCGCCTTCACAAATTCGGCCACGCCCATCGCGGCAATCAAAATGTCCGCGCGCCGGCAGTGCGCCTCAATGTCGCGCGTGGCCGAATGACAAATCGTGACGGTCGCGTTCGCGTGTTTGCTTTTCTGGCAGAGCATCGCGGCCATCGGTTTGCCGACGATGTTGCCCCGGCCCAAAATCACCACTTCCGCGCCGTCGGTTTTCACGTTCGAGCGCGCGAGCAACTCGCCAATGCCCGCCGGCGTGCAGGGCCGAAAACCCGTTGCGTCGCCGAGCATCAGTTTGCCGACGTTCACCGGATGAAAACCGTCCACGTCCTTTTGCGGCAGGACCGTGGAATAAACCATGGATTCGCGAATTTGTTTCGGCAATGGTGCTTGCACCAAAATTCCGTGCAGGCGCGCATCGGCATTCAGTTTTTTTAACAGCGCGAGCAGTTCATCCTCGCTGGTCTTTTCCGGCAACACGTGCATCTCCGAAAAAATACCGAGTTCGGCGCATGCCTTTTCCTTGCGACCGACATAAACCTTGGACGCCGGGTCTTCCCCGACGCGCACAAACGCAAGCCCGGCCTGAACGCCGCGGGATTTCAATGCGGCGATGCGTCCGGCCAGTTCACGCTGGATTTGAGCGGCAATCGCGCGCCCGTCAATGAGATTGTCCGGCGGCATTATTCGACCACATGGATGCGTTGGATGGTGAGGACGGGCGTGTCTTTCCAGCGCGCGGCGAGACCTTCCTCGCCGGTCACGACGATGTGCAGGCCGTTGTAATGGCTCAAGTTGAGGTTCGTCGTCGTTGTGTAGAGGTAATCAATGGCTACACCCGTCTTCCGGTCATACAATTCATAGGCCGTCGGCTCAATGATGCTGGTGACACCGCGGACGAATCCTTCGTGTGTCACGACACGCGGCGGAGGTGGCGGCGGCGGCGGCACTTGTTCAACCGGCGCGGCAGGTGCGTTCGTCTCAGTCGCAGCCGCCAGCGCGGCATTGGTTTCAGTGGCAGCGGGCGCGTTGGTCGGTTCGGTGACGATGGGCTGGGATTCGGCGACCGGCGTGGGCACGGGCGCTGGCCCGGGTTCGGTTGCCACCGGCGGAGCAACGCTAGGCGGTGCAGCCGCCAGCGCTTCCTGTTTCAAATACATCGCGGCGACAAAGGCGTAGGCGTTCGTCGGCGGTTCGATTTCCATCCAGTTGCCTTTGTTCGAGACTTCGTTGACCAGCGCGCCACGCTCAATCAGGCCGACCACGCTGTAATTTTCACCCGGCCCGGCGCGCAAATTCAGCTTCTTCGGCAAAACCGTTTTGTTCGTGGCATCAATGTATTTGGCGTTGACCCAGGCGCACGCGTTTGTTGGGAAGGCGATTTTGGCCCACTGCGCCGGTTCACCCGCCTTGTGCCTGTGCAAATTGATTTGTTCCAGCACCGTTACCGAGTCGCCTTTGAGAAGGTGGGTGACGACTTCGCCCTTTAAACTGGCCTGGCCGCGAACGTTGATGCTGTTGACGCCGACTTCCGCCGGGCCGGGCGCGAGCGCGACGGGTGGTTCGGCGACCACGGCTTCATTCGCCGCGGCGAGCTTGCGCTTCTTGTGCGGGACGATTTTCTTTTTGGCGGGCGCGTTCGTAACCGCCGGCGCAGGCTCGACGACGGTCGTCGCGGGTGCGGTCACCGCCGGCGGCGGCGTTGCGGGAGTTGTTGTTGACTCGGGTGCGTTCGTCTGCGCAAGCAAGCCTGTTGATATCGTTGCCACGAAAACCGACCAAATCTGCTTTTTCATAATTCACCCAAGTAAAGTTCTTATTTCTGTCTCTGTCAATGTCCGCCAGCGGCCCGGTTTCAGTTCGCCCAATTTGATTTTGCCAATCTGCGTCCGCTGCAATCGTTTCACCGTCAAACCTTGTGATTCAAACAACCGCCGCACTTCGCGGTTTTTGCCCTCGCTCAATTCCAGTTCCACCACACTTTTGGCGCGGCTGGCCGAAATCAGCCGGGCCGCCTCCGCCTTGAGCTGCTCGCCCGCGTGCCAGACGCCGCGCCTGAACCCCGCGAGCATCGCCGCGTCCACGCCGCCGGCGACGGTCGCCACGTACTTTTTGCGGACGCCGTAACGCGGATGCGTCAGATGCAACGCGAATTGTCCATCATTGGTCAGGAAAATCAATCCTTCCGTGTTGAAATCGAGACGGCCCACGGAATAAAGA
>JBEKJN010000191.1:0-5539 GCA_050011235.1 Verrucomicrobiota bacterium
GGTCAAAGGTCCAGAGCGTTAAAAATAAAAAGCCCTGGCAGTGCTATGAACACCGCCAGAGCAAAAGACCCGAACCATGAAATCCTGTTATGAAAATCACAAAACGAGTCCATCGCAAGGATGCCACAAAGTCCGCACCGTATCAACTCAAAATCCCCGCTGAATTAAAAGTTGTTCGTCTGCGTGAGTGTCCAGTGGCCGACCCCATAATTGACAAGCCGCACCTAGTGGTAGATTTCTGGCGCAAGCATGTCGTCACCGCATCGTGGTTCAGAGACTTTCAAGAATGCCTCTGCGTTTTTCTGTTTAATACACGTCACCGGCTGATTGGCTTTGAACTGATTGGCCTGGGAACACTCGACTCGATTTGGACGACCCCGCGCGAAGTGTTCCGCACGGCCATCCTCCACAACGCGTTTGCCGTTGTCATCGCGCATAATCATCCGAGTGGCGATCCGACGCCGAGCGAGTCGGACATCAAGATAACGCGCGAATTGATCCGAGCCGGACAGTATTTGAGAATTGATTTGCTCGATCACATCATTTTGGGGGATGCGCGGCGTGAAAACGGTTACGCCAGTTTGCGCGCTATGGGATATTTTTATTCTTAGGCAATGGCTGTTTGAAATTGGACTGACGATCACCCGCGCCGCCTGGTTCAACGCCGGGCGGCGTTTTTCTTTCCCCGCCGGACCTCCGGCGCCGGCCGTGCGACGGTTAAGGTTAAATCCTCTTTCCAACCGCGCAAAGGAGAGCTACCGTCAAGCCGTTCACGTGAAGACAACCCAGCGTTTTTGTCCAGTCTGCAATCAACTGCGATTGTTCACAAAACCGAACGTGAATCATTTGGCACACGCGATCATTTCGCTATTTTTGTGCTGCACGTGGGTTCCAGTCTGGATCATCATTTGCCTGGTCAATGCGGGCAAGCCTTGGCGCTGCTCGGTTTGCGGCAATGCACAATCTTGACCAGTCCTCGAGGCGTCCGCGCCGATCCGGCGCCGCCGCCGCGACGGCCATGAATCAGGCTAATTTAAAAGTGCGGCGCGCGGCTTTTTCTGGAAATGGTCAATTTTAGCCATTTGGAGAATCCGCGCCGGCCCCGTCTCTGACACTTTTGGTCAGGCTATTTGTCAAAACGTGGATTTCATTGGTGTTTTCTCACTTCCAACGCCGCGCCTTTTTTGACAAATAGGAGCCTTGTTTTCCAGCTTGGCGGCATGAATAATCCCCTTGATTTTAAAGGGGATTGAAGCCCTTTAGCCCATGTTGGATGCTGATAGCCTCTTTTTGACAAGTAACCGGTGCATCCTCATGGTCGTTGAACATCGTCCCCGGAAAACAAGCGCCGCGGCGAAACGGATGATTATCGCGGGAGCAGCGCCTTCAAATCCTCCGGCAGCCACCAGCGCAGCAGCGGCCCGCACATGGCCGTCGTCGCCAGCGCCATGATGACGAGCATCGTGAACAACGCGGGCGTGAGCAGCTTGAGTTCGAGGCCGACGTTGATGACGATGAGCGCCATGAGCGCGCGGGTGTTCATCAACGACGCAATGCAAGCCGCTTCACGCGCCGGCTGGCCGGTCAGCCGCGCGCCAAAATAACAACCGCCCAGTTTTCCAATCACCGCGGCGGCCAGAACCAGCCCGCACGCAATCCAGGCCTCCGGCGTTTGCAGCAAACCGATTCTTGTGTTCAAGCCGGTGTTCGTGAAAAAAACCGGCACGAAGGCCACCAACACCACGCCGGAAAAACGGTCGCGCCACACCTTCACGATTCCATGTTCCTGATGCAGACACGTCCCGAACAAAAACGCGCCGAAGATGACGAAGATCCCAAGATAATGTGTGACGAGGCAACTGGCGAACAGCGCGACCAGCAGCAGCGCGAGAAATGAGTTCGGCATTCCTTTTTCGTGCGCGTCGTGAACGTTTTTGCGCCACAATTTCCGCAACGCCGGACCGATGACTTTTTGCAGCAGCAGATAAAATCCCACGATGAGCACGATCTGCAAAAACAGATGCCAGACATTGAAATCCGTCATCACGAGCGCGGTGGCGACGCCGAGCAGCACCCAGCCGATCACGTCGTCAATCGCCGCCGTGCTGATGGCCAGCGCGCCAATGGCGGTGCGTTCGAGGTTCATTTCCAAAAGAATCCGTCCCATGATCGGCAACGCGGAAATCGAAAGCGCGACGCAGAAGAAAAGTTGAAAGCCGAAACGCGGCGTGTCCGGCGCGAATTCCGCATGCAGCCACGGCCCGATGGCGAGTCCGCAAAGAAACGGCGCGACGATCCCTAAAATTGAAACCGCCGTGACCGTTTTTGATCTCGAGCGCAAGTGGCTGTAATCAAATTCCATCCCGACCTGGAATAGCAAAAAAATCAGGCCGAGCTTGCCGAGCAATTGCAGCGACGTTTGCGTTTCTTGGGGAAACAACTCCGCCGGCAAAGTAAAACTTGGAGACAAATTGAAAAGCCCGGTGATGGCATCGCCCAGGAAATGGGCCATGGATGGCCAGATGGCGCCGAGTGCCGATGGACCGAGGAGAATTCCTGCCGCGATTTCGCCGACGGCCAGCGGCTGGTGCAAAAAGCGTTTGCCGAGCCGGCCCAAAGTGTAGGCGGCGGCGATGATAATCATCCACTGGATCAAAACCAGTGTCAGATGGCCCTCGATGGCGACCGGATTCATAAAAGTCCGCAGGCAGATACAAACCGGCGTGCGGCAAAGCAAGATTAAATCCCAATTGTTTCGGGGCACGGCCCGGCGAATCGCACCCCGCTCGAAAACCGGACGCCACAGAGGGCTTTCAACACCTATGTCGGCAAAGCGATTTTGCCCGCTTAAATTGGTGTTGGCGTTTTGCCCGGGTGGGGTTAGACTGCGGAAATGAACACAAAACATAAATTAATTTTTGTCGCGGCGCTGGGATTCGCCGTGACGTACACAGCGCTGGCCGACCCAACGGCTTTTGAGTTGAGCAAGAAGGGCAACCAATACATCGGCGTGCAAAGCAAGGACAAGGTCGTGCAGATTCGTTCGGATAAATCCGTTGCGAGCCTGGCGCCGAACATATGGCATGTGGTTTATTACGACCCGGACACGGGGTTCAAGTGCGTGGAGGTGAAATTTGGCGCCGGCGAGGAGATGGGAGTCTCGCATCCAGGGCGACCGTTTCAAGCGCCCACCAGCGAACGCGATATACTCGACAAGTCGAAACTGAAGGTGGACTCGGACGAGGCGCTGAAGATTGCCATAGCGCAGCCGCTGTTGAAGGATTTAACGCTGAAGGCGTCCAAACTGACGCTGGAACACGGGGATGCCGGGCCGGTGTGGAAGGTTCAATTGTGGGCGGCGAAGCTGAAGAAGCCGGAGGCCCAGGCCGACATCGGGGTGGTGATCTTTTCCGCGACGGACGGCTCGGTCATCAAAGCCGATCTTCACCCGAACAAAGTGGACTAGGCGCAGGTGTGCCGCAGGCTTACGATTTGCCCGTTAGCGAGTTCTGATGTTTGGCGACGGCTGCCGCCATGGTGGTGACGCTCTGGAGAATCTGACGTGCGGCCTCTGGATCGGCAATCTTGAGTCCATACGTCTTGTCAATGGCCACAACCAGTTGCAGGGCGTCCACCGAATCCAAACCCAGACTGCCGGGGCCAAACAATGGCTGGTCGTCGTTGATTTCTTCCGGACTGATTTGGAGCATGAGATTCTCCACCATCAGTCGTTTGATATCTTGTTTGAGCGGGGCTGTATTATCCATTACAAAATAACACCATTCACTCTGAAAAACGGATTTTGCGACATAGCCGGCTTCAGCGCAAGTCAGGAAGCGATTTGGTAGTGCCCCGGGCGGGCGTTTGTTGCCGGTTCTTTGATTTTCTGATATTGTAAAACTAGGGGTTTCCCGGAATTTGTGGAGCGCTCCATGTCATCGGAGAAAGAAACTGTCGGCGCGGCTGTTCCTGATTCAACCGGAGCGGTTCAGCCGGCGTTGCCTTTCGATTTGCCGGCGCAGAGCAGCCGGATGTCGCTGCTGGGCGTGGATTATTTCCACATGAAAACCGAAGATGGCGGCGACCTTTACCTGACCCATTTTGGCGTGCCATTCTGGCGGCATCTGTTGCCGGAAAACTGGTATGCGCAGGACTGGTTCGAGTCCAAACGCGAACGGCTTGAGGGCTCCAGCATGGTTTATAAGGTGCCGACGCGCGTGGTGGACGGCACCACCCTGAACCTCGTCGTCAAATGGTCGCGCGTGGGGGAAGTCGTCCCGATGGACACGATGACCATCAACAAGTTCATCCACGCCGAGTTCAACAGTCCGTTCGAGGAATTTTCGCTGCTGACGGAACTGCGCAAGGGCGACTCCGGCCCAGCGGGCATCCGCATTCGCACGCAACGCCCGCTGGCGATCTACGTGCCCAGTCAGCGGCTGCAACTCTGGCAGACGGGCCGTTCGGAGGACAGAATCAACGCGAAAATCGCGCGTCATCCCGGTGTGGAAATTGACATTCTCCGGCAATACGTTGTGCTTTACGGCTGGATCAAGGGGCGGGACGCGGTCGAGACGGCGGAGTTTTTTCATCTGGAAGGCAAGCGACGGTCGGAGTTTCTCGCGCTCACGACCAGCCTGATCATACACGAGCTTTGGCAGAAGGGCTACCGGGTCGTGGACATGAAGCCAGCGCACATTATTTTGCGGCCTGGCCCCAACCGCTCGCTGTTGCGCGACCACAACGGGCAGTTCGCCTACGCACTGGTGGATTACGAATTGCTCGAACGGACGCCCGAACACGAACAGGCCGTGCGCACCGCCAATCGCCAGCTTTATCTCAAGCACATGGCCCGGCGGTTTGAAGCGGACGTCGCCAAACCGCTGCCCGCTCATCTGCAGGCGATCAACATCCTGGGCGTGGATTACATCTGCGGCCGCGCTGAGAGCACCGGCGGCATGCTCTGGGTCGTCGGCAAAGACCCCGATTTGTTCAACTATTTCCTGCCGGAACGCTGGCGGCGCACACCCAAGAGAAAATTGTCTTCGCGCAACCAAATCTTCCACACGCGCACCAAGGACAATATCAACCTGGTGTGGAAGGTCTCGCGCATGGGCGACCCGCCACCCCAGTTGACCAATCCCGAGGGCAAAAAGGAAGCGGCGCGCGAATACGGTTTCAACAGTCCCTTCGAGGAATTTGCCTTCGCGCTCGAACTCAGCCGGAACGGCGTCATGACGGTTTATCCCCGTGCGATTTACATGACCGGCCGCAGGCGCGGGCAGAACCGGCAGGCTGCCGATGATCGGCGCTACGCTGCGTTGGCGCATTTGCGCACGCCGGAGGGCGACCCGCTCGTCCGCAAGGAATACGATTACATCACCATCTGGGGGTTCTGGAACGGGCCGGACGAATGGCTGGCCGTGGCCGACGGCAGCTTCTATCATGCCGTCAATGCCAAACAGGCCTTTGCCAGCAAATTGATTTCCAAACAACTTCTGGCGGAGTTGGTGCAACTGAAGGCGGAAAAACTGGCGCA
>JBEKJN010000192.1:0-5489 GCA_050011235.1 Verrucomicrobiota bacterium
CCTTTGCGTTACGGATCCGTCACCGTCAGCCCTCATTCGCGCTTTGGAAACACTGGATGCCCGGGGGCGGGAGCGATGGGCGGCAAAAGCCCGCGAAGCCGCCAACGATGATTTCAACCCCGATAAAATCCAAAGGCAGTTTTTAGATGCAATCGAGCGTGCGGTCAAAAATCCTGCCGCCCCGTTACCCGATACGGCAAGGAGAAAGACATTTTTACCGCACAGTGTGAACCAATGAAGCAATATACCGATCCCAACGAACTGATGAAACTGCCGTTTGTAGCCCGCCAATTCCGGTGGCGCTGGAAATTGGAACTTGGCCAATTAGTGGCAAAATTGACCTATCGGCCCTTTGGTAATTGTTTCGATACGGCGGCTATCAAGTGTTTTTTACCAGATCGAGGCAAAGAGATTGCAGATACGGCGGTCACCACTGGCCAAAGAGAGGTTCTGCTGGCGGCACTAAAGCAAACGGAGCAGATTAATCTGCCCATCGTGGAAGTAGGAGCCTGGCGCGGCGCGACGACTGCCGCATTGGCTGACGCCACCAGTCGGACCATTTATGCAGTTGATCCTTTCAACAACTATCCCGAGGCGGCCTCCGACATGGAAATCATGCTGAACCGAACCCGTTCCATCAGCCAGGTAAAACATATTCGCCTGCGATCGGGCGGAGCGGCCAAGGCATTGGCTCAGGAGTGCTTCAGCTTCGTGTTCATTGATGCCATCCACGATTATATCAATACATGGTTCGATTTCCTCGTATGGGAAAGATTACTGGCTCCGGGCGGCATGCTCGTATTCCACGATGTGGACGATCACGTCGGAACCAATCTGGCGTGCCGGCGTATTCGACATCGTAAAAACTATACAATCTGGGGTTATTGCCCCAACCTCGTCGCCTTCGAAAAAGTCCAGGACGCCTGATTTAAGGGCATGATTGTCAACAGTCCGACTGGAACACCATAACCATGATTGCCCATTTTGCGTCCCATCTCGGTGGAGGAGCCAACATTGCTGGGATGCGTTTGCACAACGCCCTGCGCAGAAACGGTCTGGACAGTTGCTTTTATTATGGCGCGGGTGAGCCAGCCGATTCCAGCTACGTTCCGTTATTCCAGAATCGGTCCTTTTTCTGGCGTAATGTTGCAGCCTTGGCCATCAGTTGGCGCAATCGGCGCACGGCACCCGGCGGCTTTGTCCCAAGCCCGCGCTGGATCCGGAGAACTCCCATCCAAGCCACGGGAAAAATGCCGCTGGTGGTCAATCTTCATTGGGTGCCCAGATGGTTGGATCTGCCCAGCTTTTTTAACTCTCTGCCACCAGAACTGCCCGTGGTATGGACGCTGCACGACCTGATACCAATAACCGGTGGCTGCCATTATCCGGGTGAGTGTGAGGGGTTCACCAAGGAGTGCGGCCATTGTCCGCAACAGAAAAAGCCCGGGCGAACGGATGCCACAAATAAATTTTTTCACCTCAAAGAACACTTGTATCAACGAGCCAACCTGCATTTTGTTGGCAACAGCGAATGGACAACGGCTATAGCGCGGCGTTCCGGGTTGGCGAAATATGCCAAATCCATCCGGACCATACATTACGGCTTGGATGTGGAACAATACAAGCCAGTGGAAAAAGCTGTGGCTAGAAGGGCATTGGGAATTCCCGACGGTAAGTTCATTGTCGGGTTTTCCTGCCTGGATTTTTATGAGCGACGCAAGGGTGCGGAAATTTTAATGGAAGCATTGAAAACCTTTCCTGCACAGGAAATCGTTCTGCTGGTGCTGGGGGCGGGTAAATGGCCGGTCACCGAAGTAGAGACGATTCCCATGGGCAGTTTGGGTTCGCCACGTCTGCAATCCGTGTTTTACTCAGCTCTGGATGTATTTGCCATGCCGAGCCGGGTCGAGACATTTGGTAATGTAGCCATGGAGGCGATGGCCTGTGAAACACCGGTCGTGGCGTATCCTGCTGGAGGGTTGGCGGATGTGGTGGTGAATGGTGAAACAGGTTTAATGGATCCTGAAATTGGCAGCGTTGCCGCACTGGTTCGAATGTTGCAATGGATATGGAAGCATCCCATCGAGCGAGTGGCAATGGGAGCTGCTGCCCGCCAGCGTGTGCTCAAGCAGTTCACGGATACGCTGATGGCACGTCGTTATACCAATCTATATCATGAATTGGTTCCGGCAGAGAAGAGCTTTGGGCTTGATGCCTGACAGTCCGTTAAAGAAGTAGCAGCCGAGGTGACGAGGCTCAAACTAAAAAAAGTCTCCTCACGTCGTCTCCTACGGCCAGCGAAGAAGTGGAATGAACATTGTCTTTTGTGCCGACCGAAGTGCCCTGCCGGGACTCCATGTGGCGGCGTATTCGTTGCTGGAACGCATCAGCCCGGCGGTGGCGCAAACGCGTTTCTTTATCTTTAGCGATGAACTGGATGAATCCGACCTGGCATTGCTCCATAAGACACTGGCGTCACTCAACAAGCCCTTTGCCTTGGAACTGCGCCGCGTAGATGCGGTGTTGTTTACTGGTTTTCCGTCCCTGAATGGCAGTTGGGCCGCTTACTACCGGTTGGTGGTGCCGCAAGCTTTAGACGTGGAACGTTTCCTGTATGTGGATGCCGACACCTTGTGCGATGTGGATGTGAGTGAATTGAACGTGCTCGATTTGGGCAAGGCCCCTGCCGGGCTGGTGCCGGAAGCTCCGCTTGCCGGTGCGGTGGACCGTTTTGTGGCCATGCAATTGGGCAACAGTCCGGTGGAACCTTACTTCAACTCCGGGGTCATCTTGGTCAACGTGGCCGAATGGCGGCGGCAGCGGGTCACGGAACGGGCGATGGAATATATCGCCACACATCGTCCGCCGTTTCACGACCAGTCCGCGCTGAACGTGGTCTTGCATGGGAGCGCCGTGCCATTGGAGGAGCGTTTCAACTGCATGGCCAACATGAGGAAGAACTGGCCTCATTTGCGTCACCCGATCGGACAAATTGGCAGGCTCGTTCACTTCCTGGATTACCCCAAGCCGTGGGATTTTCTGGCTGAGTTCGTGCATCCGCAATACCGGCTATGGCGTTTGGTGCTGGACCAGACGGCGATGAAGCCTTTCCGCTCCTGGCACGCCACGCCCTCCCGCAAGTTCTCCAAAACCCGCAAGGCGTGGACCGGCTACAAGAAGGCATTCAAGGATCGCCTGTTGTTCACCGGTTACTTACTCGGCTGGCTGAAGAAGATCAAAGGAGTGCCGACAGTGACCGGTCGCCCAGTTGTGGGTACGACGACGGCATGAAAGCGCGGGCCCTTTTGGTTTTGTGACTGCATTTATGCCGGCCACAGCTTAATGGTTCAAGCCACGGTAGCCGGTTAGCAAATTAGCAAATCTATGAATATCACCAACAAAGAATGGGAAAAATGGGGTGCACGAGATCCATATTATGGTGTGTTCTCCACGAAAGAATTTCGCAAAGGCAAACTTGACAAAGAATCGAGGAGAGCATTCTTCCAGTCAGGGCAAAGTTATGTCCAGGAGATCCTGGTCAAACTCCGAGCTCATATTGATCCAGATTTCCAGCCAAAGAAGATTTTGGATTTTGGCTGTGGTGTCGGAAGGTTGGTCATACCATTTTCCCGGATCGCTGCCAGCGTAACCGGAATTGACGTGTCCGAATCGATGCTTATTGAAGCCCGTAAAAACTGTGCCGTGGAATCCATAGAAAATGTCAAACTGATCAATTCTCAAGACGACAATTTATCCGCAATAAGCGATTGCTTGTATGATTTAGTTCATTCCTATATTGTGTTTCAACATATCCCTATCCATCGGGGGGAGTGCATTTTTTCTTCACTTCTCGCGCGACTGAGACCGGGCGGTTGTGGTATTTTACATTTTACGTATGCCTCAGTTGCTTCCAATACAATTCCTGCGACGCAGAAGATCAAGACTTGGCTTAGGAACCGTCTGACTATCGTGGATTGGATCATTTGCCTTCGACGCGAGTTAGCAGGTGCTGATCCGGAGATGCAAATGAATGCATACAATCTAAATGTCCTTGCAATGAAGCTTCAAACACTTGGAGTGATGGAGATGTTTATTGAATTCGCAAAACACGGCGACTATTTTGGCGTGATCCTCTATTTTCAAAAACCACGCCGCACTGCAAATTGAGGACGACCCTGGTGCAGCTGTCCAGCGGTGCTATTGATTCTTGAACCAAGAGCAAATGGTTGAGCTATGACGGCCTCAGTTATGATCACAACACACAATCGCGCCTCGGAGTTGAAGCGGACGTGCAGGGTATTGAGCCAGCTTGCTCCGCCACCGTTGGAAATTCTCATCACGGCGGATGGCTGCACGGACAACACGATTGAAATGCTGAAATCGGAAATACTGAAAGCTGAAATCAAAAATATGAAAGTGATAGTCAACGAGGTAGGGATGGGTTCGGTGGCGTCGCGAGACCGTATGATGCGGGAGGCGCGAGGTGATTTGGTGCTGGCGCTGGACGATGACAGTTACCCGGAGCAACCCGATTGCCTGGCTCGCATCTCCGCGCTCTTTGCTGAACGCTCCTCGCTGGCCGTTTTGCATTTTCCGCAACGCACGGATGAATATCCGAAAACACTCGCGCAAATGGACTTCGGCCCGGCGCGATTGGCCCGCTCCTTCGCCAATTCTGGAGCCGTCCTCCGGCGCTCAACGTATCTCCAATTGCCTGGATTCGAGCCACGTTTTTTTCATATGTATGAGGAGCCTGACTATGCCCTTCAATGCGTGGCCGCAGGTTACGAGGTCTATTACAGCCCCGTTGTTACAATTCGACACCATTGGTCGGGTCAGACCCGCAGCGAAATACGAAACCATCATCGGCATTCACGCAACGAATTCTGGAGTGCGCTCATGCGCTGTCCATTTCCGCAAGTGCTGGGTTTGGCTGCCTACCGGGTCTTCTCGCAATTTCGTTGTGCCTTCAAACGCGGGTTTTCCTGGGTGATGCGCGAACCGGTTTGGTGGTGGCAGGCAATCGCGGGTATTCCTTATTGCCTCAAAAAGCGGCATCCGGTTCCTTGGCCTCGTTACAAAGCCTGGCTCCGGCTCCCATGAAAGCGATAAATCAAAGTAGAAATTAGGAAAGCAGAAAGTGGAAATCGTTTACTCAAAAAACGCTGAAAAGCTGAAATGCAGTGTTGGACAAAAGACTACAGACGATGGACGCTCCGAAAGCTGAACAAAGATGGCACGCACGGTGCTAAAGAGGAAATGTTCTATGGTCGTGTTATGTCTTGTTCTTCCATCCACCTGGGAAACATGAGGGTGCTTTTCCCGCTGGTCGCCGGATGTCTATTGCTAATTGCAGGCCCCAGTCAGGCGCAAATAACACTAAATGTCACAAACTTTGGCGCGCGCGGGGACGCTGTCCAGTTTTTTGTCAATACCACGAGCAACTCCGTGGTGATCACGACCACCAGCCAAATCCCCAACTCAGCCAT
>JBEKJN010000193.1:0-5388 GCA_050011235.1 Verrucomicrobiota bacterium
ATACCGGCACAAATAGACTTGGCTTGGATGCTGGCGACTTGGCCGGAGCCATCGGTTCGCAATGGAGGCAAGGCCGTCGCCTTGGCCGAGCAGGCCAACCAGTTGTCCAAAGGCAAAGACCCGCGAATTCTTCGCACTCTGGCGGCGGCTTATGCGGAAGCGGGGCGATTTCCCGAAGCGGTATTGACAGCCAAACAGGCATTGGTATTGGCGGTGGCTCAATTCAACTCGGGGTTGACAAATGAATTGCAGACGGAGATTGGACTTTATCAAAGTAATTCCCCCTGCCGTTCCATAAACAATTAGACGTCCGCGATCTCCCGCGTTTTGATGTAATTATGCCTTACCGGCTCAACTCAAAATTTCAAAGCAGGCAGCGCGCAATTTTTTGGAGGTTTAAGCTTGGAGCTTCTCTGGACGTTGGAGCTTGGAATTTGGAGCTTAAATTTTATTTCGATTCGTGCTTAATTTTCACCGCATGATTTTGCCTTACAAAATCGCCACGTTGCTTTATTGCTTCAGCGAGCGCGACGAAGTGCTCCTGCTCGAACGCGCGCGGGAGCCGAACCGTGGTTTTTGGAGCCCGTGCGGCGGCAAACTGAAAATGGACATTGGCGAATCGCCCTACACTTGCGCCTGCCGTGAAGCCGCGGAGGAACTCGGCGTCAAAATTCACCCGTCGGACCTGCATCTGACCGGCATCGTCAGCGAACACGGTTATCAGGGCCGGACACACTGGTTGATGTTTTTGTTTGAAGTGAAGGCGAAATTGAAGTCGTTGCCGCCGGTGCATTCCGAGGGAACCTTTCAATTTTTCCCGCGCGCGGCACTGGCCGGTTTGAAAATTCCGCAAACCGACCGCGAACAAATCTGGCCGTGGTTCTGGCAGTTCCGCGGCGGCTTTTTCGCGGCGCACTGCCATTGTCATTCCGACGGGCGGAACGAGTGGGTACTTGAGGAATTTCGGGTGGCCAATGGCGAATGACGGATTCATTGCCGATTTGATTCGACATTCGAAATTCATAATTGGCAATTTGCCCGCATGAGCGAACCGGTGATTGATTTGCACAGCGATGATTTTTTCATGGGCGATGCGTTGCGCCAGGCCGCCAGAGCCTTTGAAGCCGGGGAAGTGCCGGTTGGCGCGGTGATCGTGCGCGAAGGAAGAATCATTGCGCGGGCGTTCAATCAGGTGGAATTGCTCAAAGACGCCACCGCCCATGCCGAGATGCTCGTGCTCACGCAGGCGGAGGAAATCGTGGGCGACTGGCGGCTGACTGATTGCGTGCTTTACGTGACGAAGGAGCCGTGTCCGATGTGTGCCGGCGCAATAGCGCATACACGGGTGTCACGGGTCATGTTCGGCGCAAGCGATCCGAAAAGTGGCGCGGCCGGCAGCGCGATGAATCTGCTCCAATGCCCGGCATTAAATCACCGTTGTGAAATCACGGGCGGAGTGCGCGAGGCGGAATGCCGCGCGTTTCTGCAAAATTTTTTCGCCCGGCAGCGGCTTTTGAAAAAGTGAGAAGTAAACGCCAACGATGGCGCTGACTTTTCCGGTGGCAACCTTTAATTGGGTTCGTTCGGGCGGGCCTCTCTGACTAAAACAAACCAAGGCACCCTTGCGGATGCCTTGGTCCTGTTTTTTGTAGAAAATTTAATCTGTGGCCTTAGTTCGGGAAGTTATAATACGGGGTGGCGTAGGGGGAGCCGTTCGTGGCATTCAACATAGCGGCCCACAAGGAGGAAGGCGTTGTCTGCACAACGCTCCCATCAGCCATGCCGATGTTGCCTACCTTCAGGTGCATTTCATTCCCTGACCATGCCCATACCTTGGTATTCGGCCATATCTGGCCGCCAGAAAAATATATTCCCGGGGCGTACTGGCCGACCTGGGTGCTGGTGACGGTTCCCAAGTTGCGGTCGCCATCCAAAATCATTGCAGGATAAGTGTCTGCCGCATCGCCACAAACGAAATAGCTGATGCAGTTTGTTCCTTGAGTGGTAGTATTGGGGCTAGGAGTTCCCAACTGCGGAAAATTCGTAGCAACACCGCGACCGGCGGAGGTGTCAGAGGTGCAATATAGAATCTTGGGCGTGCTCAATTCATTCGACATCACGCAAAAAACGTTGGTGATGCCACTGGGAGGGTAGGCGCCAGTCTGTGCAGCACTGTTGACATTCTCCAGCGCGCCACCTTTGGCCGTGCTTACTGCCATGGGATAGCGATCACCGTTGTCACCTTCCCAAGTTTTGAAGGCGAGGCCAATCTGGTGCAGGTTGTTCACGCAGTTGATGCGTTGTGCCTTGCGCTTGGCGGCGGCGAGCGCCGGCAGCAACATGGCCGCCAAAATGGCAATGATGGCAATCACGACGAGCAGTTCGATGAGCGTAAAGGCCTTTTTGTGTTTGAAGACGCTTTTCATATGTTGACGGATTTTAGTTTTTTATTTCGTTCGGGTGACAGCTCGCGGGCTTCACTGAAAGCGCGCTCGCTGACAACACACATTCCAAGAAATCTTTAGCACTGCCGATGCCAACTGATTTTTCTGAAAAAAACCAATGAAAACGGTGGGGGAGGGGAATTTCGTCACGCGTCACGCGTGAAATTTTCACGCATCGTGCGTGAAGCTCACGCATTTTGAGATGCGCCTTCTTGCGCCAAGGGTTCTAAAAATTTTGCGGCATAAGGGGTTAAAAAGGGACGTCCGAGCTCTTTGACGCCCCTCATGTGCCAAGTCCTTTGCTTTTGAGAGAAGGTCAGGAAGGCGGGTAAATCTTCAAGTTCACGGCCGGGTTTCACAATACCAAAGGGCGAAATCTTATTCACAGATGTTTCAACTCTTATTCACATCGCCGCGCGGCGTCACCTTGACAGGACGGCGCGCATCGCAAACACTGGCCGACCTGTGGCTGACCCGAAAGAAAACGTTCTCATGGAAAAAATCGTGTCGCTGTGCAAGCGGCGCGGGTTCATTTACCAATCCTCCGAGATTTACGGCGGCATCAACGGCTTTTGGGACTACGGCCCGCTGGGCGCGGAACTCAAACGCAACGTCAAGGAACTCTGGTGGAACGCCATGAACCGCCGGCGCGACGACGTGGTCGGCCTCGAAGCCACCATCATCATGTCGCCGCAAATCTGGAAGGCCAGCGGCCACGTGGACACGTTCGCAGATTTGATGCGTGAATGTCCGATGACAAAAAAAAGAGTTCGCGCAGACCAAGTCGAACCGCAGAGTGGAATAGCCCATACTTTTCTAGGTGCCGGTGAAGCTACAAAAATTGAATGTTGGTTAAAACTTTTTCCCGCTGACCAGAGAGATCAAAAAATCGCTTACTTGTTCGACGAATTCTTAAAAGAGCAAAAAAGACGATTGGCGGGAACGCCAACTGTCTTTGATTTAACTAAGCAGGAAGACCGTTTGGAGAAAGATGCTGTCGAATCAATTCGGCTCAATTCGATTAGCATTTTGCTTCCGGAAGGAAAACCTGAAGATTCAGCCAAAAAAAAGGCCAGGGAATACTTTGCCGCGAATGGTTTTTCAGAACCGTTTTTGCCTGTTAGTTCAGCAAATAAAATTTCGGATTCCATTGATTACCATCCCGAAAGCGGTTTCAAATTAACCGAACCGCGCCCTTTCAACCTGATGTTCAAAACCTACGTCGGCCCGGTCGAGAGCGAGGACAACGTCGCCTACCTCCGCCCCGAAACCGCGCAGGCGATTTTCGCGCAGTTCAAAAATGTTCTGGAAACGTCGCGGCAGAAGGTGCCGTTCGGCATCGCGCAGGTCGGCAAGGCGTTCCGCAACGAAGTCACGCCGCGCAATTTCACCTTCCGCTCGCGCGAATTCGAGCAGATGGAACTGGAATTTTTCATCAAGCCGGACGAAGTGGTGGAAGCCATCGCAGGTCGCGTTGCGTCCGCCGCAGAAATCGGAAATCGGAAATCGGAAATCGGAAATCCGGACTGGGGCTGGGAAGCCTGGCACAAGTATTGGGTCGAGGAGCGCATCGCGTTTTACGAATCCATCGGCTTGCCAAAAAATTCGCTGGTCGAGTATTGGCAAAAGCCCGAAGAGCTTGCTCACTATGCTCGCGCGTGCGTGGACATTCTCTACAAATTTCCGTTCAGCAAGCGCGACGAAAACGGCGAGTTGACGGGTGAGGAACTCGAAGGCATCGCCGCCCGCAGCGATTTTGACTTGAGTCAGCACGAACGGTTTTCCGGCAAACCGATGGGCGTGTTCGACGAAGAACTCCGCGCCGCCTGGGGCAAGCTCGACGAAGCAAAGAAAGCCGGGTTGTCGAAGCGTTATTACGAAGCGCGGCTGAAGTATCTCACGAAAATGGGTGTCGAGCCAGCGAAGGCGGAAAAGGAGGCGAAGGAAGACGCCGATGGTCTGGCGAAAGGCCAATACATTCCGCACGTGATTGAACCGTCGGCGGGTGTGGACCGTCTAATCCTCGCTTTGATTTGCAACGCTTACAGCGAAGCCGCCGAAACCGACGACAAGGGTAAAACCGAGACGCGGGTGATTTTGAAATTTCATCCGCGCGTCGCGCCCATCAAGGTGGCCGTGCTGCCGTTGCTCAAGAACAAGCCCGATCTGGTGAGGAAGGCGCAGGAAGTCCGCGACCGGCTGCGTTCGTGGATGAATGTGTTTTACGACGACGGCGGTTCGATTGGCCGCCGTTACGCGCGCCAGGACGAGGCCGGCACGCCGTTCTGCGTGACGATTGATTTCGACACGCTGGGCGAGAAGCCGGAATTGAAGGACACTGTGACGATTCGTTACCGCGATGACGGCAAACAGGAGCGTTTGGCGATTGGCGAATTGTTAAATTGGTTGCTGCCGAAAATCCGCTGATGACCGAGAACGCACAAACTCCGATAACTCCGAAGAAGCGCGCGCCGACGCTGTATTTCATCGTTGCGATCAAGTTGATCAAAGGCATCGCGCTGTTGCTGCTGGCATTGGGCGTCCTTTCAGAAGCGAACAAGGATTTGCCGGATTTGTTCTATCAATTTTTACAGTTGTTGCATCTCGACCCCGAAAGAAGTTTTTTCATAAACATCGCCGACTGGCTGAACACGATCACACCGACTAACATGCGCGCAGTGGCGCTGGGCATGTTTCTTTGCGGATTGTTTCTGATCGTCCTGGGCTTGGGACTGGCGTTTCGGGCGAAGTGGGCGATCTGGCTGACGATTGGCGAATCGGGGTTTTTCATCCCGATTGAGATTTTTGAATTGGTGCGCCATCGCCGGCTTGACGCGTTCGGCCTACCCCGACCGGAAATGTTTCCTCATCCCAAAATTGGACTGGCCATTGTGCTGGCGCTGAATGTTTTGATCGTCTGGTATTTGCTCGAAAATCGGAAACG
>JBEKJN010000194.1:0-5386 GCA_050011235.1 Verrucomicrobiota bacterium
CGAAATGCCCATCATACCTGTTTTTTATTACGTCGGGCTGAATTATTTCGACACGAACAAAATCCAGGGGTTCTATCAGAACATTCTGGACGACCATCCGCTGCAAACCATCCACAAGGTGGGACGCGGGCCAAATTAGAACGGCAAAATGTATTTCATTCGCCGCCTCCTGTTCACCGTCCCGCTGCTGCTGGTCATCAGCACCCTAGCGTTCGCGCTGGTTCATCTGACGCACGGCGGCCCCTTCGACCGGGAACGCGCGCCCGCATCGCCGGAAATTGAACGCAACCTCAATGCCGCCTATCATTTGGACGAGCCGCTGTGGAAGCAATATCTGCGTTTTTACGGCCTGGTCTGGGAGAAGAGCAGCAGCGGCCACTGGCGCCATGCTCCGGCCAGTTTCAATGTTTCCTATAAATATCGAAACCACCGCGTCAGCGACATTATCGGACAGGCGCTGCCGGTTTCGATGACGCTCGGCGTGCTCGCGTTTGGCTTCGCCATGTGCGTCGGCCTGCCGCTGGGGTTCATCACCGCAGCCCGGCGCGGACGTTGGCCGGATTATGGCGGCAGTTTTCTAGCCATGCTGGCCGTCTGCGTGCCCGGGTTCGTCGTCGGCCCGCTGCTCATCCTGGTTTTTTCCATCAAATTGCGGTGGTTGCCCGTCGCGCTTTGGGAATCTCCGGCGCACATGATTTTGCCGGCCATCGCTCTCGGTTTGTTTTTCTCCGGCAAAATCGCCCGGCTGTTCCGCGAAGGCATGCTGAATGCCATGCAATCCGAATTCGTCGCCGCTGCGCGGGCGAAGGGACTGGGAGAAAACTTGCTGCTGCTCAAACATGCCTGCCGCATTGCCGTGTTGCCCGTCGTTTCATACTCCGGCCCGATGCTCGCGGATTTGCTCACCGGTTCGTTCGTCATCGAAAATATCTTCCAGATTCCTGGCATTGGCGTGTTTTTCATCAACAGTTCGCTGAATTACGATTACACGATGACGGTTGATTTGGCGCTACTTTATGCGGTGCTATTGATTGGCCTGAATTTGGCCGTGGACTTTGCCTACACGCTGCTCGACCCGCGGGTGAAATATGAGTGAAACCAGCCAACCTTACGTTTCACCCGGTCAACGCGCGTGGCAACGGTTCCGGCGGAATCGTGCCGCCGTCGTCAGTGCGTGGTATCTGGTTTTCCTGCTGCTCGCGATTGGCGCGTGGCCGGTCATCCTGAAAATTGCGGGCGGGACCTTTGTCCAAATTCACAATCCCAACCAGCTTTCCGATGCGGCCTTTGCGCCGCCGGGTGCGCAGCATTGGTTTGGCACGGATCTCCACGGACGCGACGTCTTTTCGCGCGTTCTGTTCGGCGCGCAAGTTTCCCTGCTCGTCGGCGTTGTCGGCGCAGGCGTAAGCCTCGTGATTGGTGTGCTATGGGGCGCCATTGCCGGTTATGTGGGCGGGCGCATGGACAGCGTGTTGATGCGCATGGTGGATATTCTTTATTCGCTGCCGACGATTATATTTGTGATCGTGCTGATCACCACGTTCGGTGAAATACTCAAGCGATCGCATTTTGTCGAAAATTCACCGGCGTTGGCGGGGGCTTTGCGCGTGATTCTTTTGTTCGTCGGCCTCGGCGCGGTGTCGTGGCTGACCATGGCGCGCATCGTGCGCGGACAGGTTTTGTCTTTGCGGACGCGCGCGTTCGTTGAGGCGAGCCGCGCCTTGGGCGGCGGACCGGCGCGGATCCTGGCGCGGCACATCATCCCGAACATTTTCGGCGTCGTCATCACCTATCTGGCGCTCACCGTGCCGGCCATCATCCTTTACGAATCGTTTTTAAGTTATCTCGGCCTGGGGGTGCAGCCGCCGATGGCGAGTTGGGGCACGCTCATCGCGGAAGGCGTGGGGCAAATCAATCCCATCCGGATTTACTGGTGGCTGATTGCCTTTCCCGGCGGTGTGCTCGTCGCGACGCTGCTGGCGCTGAATTTTCTAGGTGACGGCCTGCGCGACGCGTGGGATGTGAAGGGCAAATAGGCAGGGCGCGTCACTCCAACAAGTCCCGAATCCGCCATTTCAAAAACGCCGAGCAATGTTGCGGCGTGGCCTTGTTTCGCGACGGCCAGTAAGCATTGAATTCCTTGTCCAGCTTGCGTAATTCGCGGATGCCGACTTGTGCCATCTGCAGGTAGGGACGCCGCGCTGCGGCGTCCGGTCGGCGCGGCGCGCCGACCCTACCTTGCTTTGCGACTGCCTGTTGCCAAAGCATGAACTGGCACGATTGTGCCGCCAGCCGCGCCGCCAAATCCAGCTCGCGTAAAAACATCTTGCCTGAAGCTGACTTCGGTTTTGCCTGCGATAAAACCGCGCACTGCTTTTCAATTTCCATCAAGGCGGCACAAACGTTCTTTGCCGGAATTCTGGCAAACCATTTCAGCCCATTCCGGCAGAATAATTCGCATTCCTGCGGCGGTGGAGCGGTGATGACCGTTCCGAGCGGCGTTTCGTTCGGCGCTTTTGCCTTCAGTTTGCGATGGGCGAAACCAAGCTTGAATGCTGCCTCGGCAACCTTGCCCGTTGAATCTGCAAATACGTCACGGCTTAAAACCGGGATCAGCTTTGCCTCGTCAAAGGTTTTCGCGCACCAACTCAACGCCGCACCGGCAAGGTAGGGGAGATAACTCACGGCCAGCGGTTGCGGATGTCCGCCATCGCCCCAGTCGGTGATGAGATAACCAATGGCGCCGAATTTCTTGCCGGCCTTGGTGGCGGCACGCAAATTGGCCAGCGCGTTGTCGTGCCGGCCAATCAACGTCTGCCAGGTCGAAGTGCCGGGGCAGACGTAAAAAAGAATTTTTGCTTTCGCAAATTGGACAGCTTCCTTTTCAAACGGATGATTTGCTTCGTAACCCCAGTTGAGGGCGATGAGGTTGCAATCGGATTTGGCGGGGACGCGCTGCCGCGCGTCCTGGTCCCGCAATGCGGGATCGGCCCTACCGATTTTGGCCAATTGCTTGATGAGCTTTGGATATTTCAAAATGATGTCGCCCCAAAACATCATCCGCTTGCCGCGCGCGGAGACTTCGTGATAGATTTTTTTCAGGAAATCGAGGTAAACGCGGCCTTTGCCAATCCGCTCGCATAGTTTTTTGCTCCGGCCAAGACCAAGATCAAACGTTTCATCGCAGCCGACATTGAAGAATTGACTCGAAAAGTTCGGCAATAGCTCGTCGTAAAGCCCGCGCAGAAAGGGCAGGGCACCGGGATTATTCGGCGCGAGTGTGGTCGGATGACGGGCAAATTCGCCACTCTCGTCTTCGTAAGGCTGGGAAACTTCGGCGAGTTTTTTCAATTGAGGCTGTTCCAGAAAATAGCGCAAATGGCCGAAGGAATTTTGGTTCGGCACGAGGTCAATGCCGAGTTCGCGGCAGCGCGCGTCGAGCTTGCGGATTTCCGAGCCGGTCAGCGCGCCCCAGCTTCGCCAGACGGATTTGTATTTGCGATAGGCGAACGTGTGCTCGGTGTAGAGTTGCAGCTCGTTGATTTTGAAATCAGCGAGATGTTCGGCCAGTTCGAGCAGCGTTTCGAGTTTGGGCACGCGCCCGCGCGAGATGTCGAGCATCACGCCGCGACGCGCAAAATCCGGCCAGTCGCGGATTTTCAGGCAGGGCAGACGAAGTGGCACAGGCGTCCTCGCCTGTGAGTTCACAGACCGGAGGTCTGTGCGACGAGCGCATTCGCGAATAATCTGTCGCAACGTCGCCGTCGCCGCGCGCAGGCCGCCGGTCTCACGGAATAAAATCTCAATTCCATCTTCGGAAATCGTCAGCATGTAACCCTCGGATTGGGGAGCACACGCGCCCTCGCGTGTCCCGACTGACGCCTCGTCAGTCGGAAGGCTTTTGGTGCGACGGACGATGATGTGTCCAGCGAGAGCGCTGGACATTGCACGCAAGGCGCGTGCGCTCCCCAAAGTCAATTCGACGCCGATTTCTTTCGTCACGGATTGCAATCGCTTGGCGACCACCACCGCAACGTCAGGTGAAAGCGACCCGTCGAATTGCAACGTCGCATGCTCCGGCAGCGTGAACGTGCCGCGAAACAGCTTCAGCGAGCGAGGGTGGGGGAGCAGATTCAAAGTTCGAAGTTCAGAGTTCAATGTTCAGTGTTCGATGTTTGTTTATCGGAAACAAACGGAACATCGAACATCCAACGTCCTACACCGAACGCTGAACATTCGATTGGCTCACTTTTGCGCCGGAATCATCCCGCTTTTCCGCGCGTAATTGAACAGGCCGCCGGCATCCACGACCGGACGCACGTCGCCGAGCGGTTTTAATTTATTTCTTCGGCGGCAGTTCACGGATGAAAGCCCATGAGACTTCGGCGGTCTGGCCGTTGTCGTAATGAACGTAAAAACCGGCGTGGCACCAATCTTCAAGTTCCACGCGTTCAACTTGGGCTTTGGGAGAAATGTGATTGGCTTTGCGGATGGTTGCGTGCGGTTCAAGAAACGTCAGGCCGTCCTCGAAGTCCACCTCGAACGCGTCTTCCCAAGCCAGATAATGCACGGCGGTGAGGTCAACCATTTTGGCCGTGCCAAACGGTTTCTTCAGTCGCGACAATGTCGGTGTCATAGACGGCCTTTGCTTTTCAATTCCATGATTATATTAACCAAATCTTTCGGCGGTGTCCAGTTTTCCAAGCCTCGCAACGTGTCCACGTCCACACGGCCAAGCTTTTTGCCCTTGTCCGTTCGCACGTGGACATGGCGTGGCGCATGATCGCCAATCCACCAGAAAATAATATAACCGCCACGCCGGATTTTGCCCATAGTTCAACTGATTTATTTCGGAATCATGCCGCTTTTCCGTGCATAGTTGAACAGGCCGCCGGCGTCCACGACCGGACGAACGTCGCCGAGCGGTTTGAATTTGAAAACCTTGCCCGTCGTTTTAACCGTGACCGTTCCAGCGTCGAGATCAACCGTCGTGACGTCACCGTTTTTCAGCGTGTCGCACAGGCGTTCGGTGAGTTCGCACGGATAGAGTTCGCCAGTGGCGACGCTATTGCGGAAGAAAATGCGCGCGAAACTTTCGGCGAGGACAATTTTGCAGCCGGCCGAACCGAGCGCAATGGGCGCGTGTTCGCGGGAGCTGCCACAGCCGAAATTTTTTCCGGCTACGACGATGCGATACTCGCTGTCGAGCTGGCCGTTCTTGACGAAGCGCGACGGGTAGAGCGATTCAGGCAGGCCGGCGAGCGCGTAGCTGCCGAGCTTCTCGTATTCGTCGGGAATGGTCGGGACGAGCGTGAGATACTGCGCGGGAATGATCTGGTCGGTGTCAATGTTGTCGCGCACCACGTAAACCGGCCCGGTTAAAACA
>JBEKJN010000195.1:0-5383 GCA_050011235.1 Verrucomicrobiota bacterium
GGGGTAACGAAACTTAGGTGTCAGGACGACCCCTGTTTCAGAAAAAAACACGAGTTTCTTTACAATCATTTCCATTGGCGCTCCGACTGCGTATTCTTCTCCGGTACTTTTTAGTCCAAGGCATAAATTCACCCCGTCTGTTTCAGCCAACGCGCGGATTTGATCGTTCCTGAAACTGGAAAACCAACCATAAACCGAAGCATCCAAGCGCTGAAATTGCTGACTCGAAAGTCTTTTTAAGTCCCGAATACACGAAACGCCACTTTCCGAGAAGATCTCCTTAAGGCGAATTAAAGAAGCATTCACACCGAGATTTCTTGGAATTTGCGCTTAGCCATGAGCTACCGCTGTTGTTCTTTCGCCCAAGTGTCCTTGAGCGTGATGGTGCGATTAAATACCAACCGCGGCAGTTCGGAGTTCGGAGTTCGGAGTTCGGAATCCTTGTCCAACGCAAAATAGGCGAGGCGCTCGAATTGATAGCGCAGCTCCGGTCTCGCATCTTTCAGGCTCGGTTCGCATTTCGCTGTCACCACTTCCAGCGAGTGCGGGTTGAGAACGGATTTGAAGTCGCGTCCGTCTTTTTCCGGCTCGGCTTCGGTGAACAGCCGATCGTAAAGCCGGCATTCGGCGTCAATCGCGTGCGCGGCACTGACCCAATGAATTGTCCCCTTCACCTTGCGGAATGGTCCCGTAGCCGCGGACGTGAGTCCGCGGACTTCCAATTCTTTCCGCCGATTCACATCGGCGGCTACAAATTTGGAATCGAGTTCGGCGGTGCAGCGCAGTTCCACAATCCTTCCACTCGCGTCCTTCACCACTTCGTCGCATTTGATGATGTAGGCGTATTTCAACCGGACTTCACCGCCGGGTTTCAGCCGGAAAAATTTCGGCGGGGGCACTTCCTTGAAATCGTCCTGCTCGATGAACAGTTCGCGGCCAAAGGGAATCTTCCGTTTGCCCGCGCTTTCGTCCTCGGGATTGTTGACGGCGTCCAGTTCCTCGGTTTTACCTTCGGGATAATTCGTAAGGACGACCTTGATTGGACGCAACACAGCCAGCCGGCGCAGGGCGCGTTTGTTCAGGTCTTCGCGGATGGCGTGTTCGAGCACGGCCACGTCGGTGATGCCGTTGTATTTGGTGATGCCGATGTTGTAAGCAAACGCACGCAAGGCTTCCGCCGTGACACCGCGCCGGCGAATTCCAGAAATAGTCGGCATGCGCGGGTCGTCCCAGCCGCTCACGAAATTTTCATTCACGAGCTGCATCAGCTTGCGCTTGCTCATCACGGTGTAACCAACGCTGAGCCGGGCAAATTCGTATTGATGCGGCAACGGTCGCGGCAGGTCGAGGCCCTCCAGAATCCAATCGTACAGCGGACGATGCACCTCGAATTCGAGCGTGCAAATGCTGTGCGTAATGCCTTCGATGTAATCGCTCAGGCAATGCGCGAAATCATACATCGGGTAGATGCACCATTTGCCGCCGGTGTGATGATGTTCGGCGTGGCGGATGCGGTAAATGAGCGGGTCGCGCATCCAGATGTTCGGCGCCGTGACATCAATTTTGGCGCGAAGCGTGCGCTTGCCGTCAGGGAATTCGCCGTTCTTCATCCGCGTGAACAGGTCGAGATTTTCGGCGACGCTACGATTGCGGAACGGGCTTTCCTTGGCTTGACGGCGGTATTCGTCAGTTTCGTCCGGTGTCAGGTCGCAGACGTATGCCCTGCCCTTTTTGACGAGCATGACGGCGTATTCGTAAATCTGGTCGAAGTAATCGGAGGCGTAAAACGGTTCCACCGTTTCGGAGTTCGGAGTTCGGAGTTCGGAGTTCGGAATTGGCGGAAGATAAAAATCCGGTTTGCCGTTGCTGGTAATCGTGTCCGGCGTTTTGCCTTTTGGCTTCAGGCCCAGCTTGTCGTCGGCCCAACCGGCGATGAGCCAGTTCACGTCTTCGGTGATGGAGTCCACGTACTCGACGTCTTCCTTGGCCGGGTTGGTGTCGTCCATGCGGAGATTGCAGATGCCGCCGAACTCGCGCGCGATGCCGAAGTTCAGGCAGATGCTCTTGGCGTGGCCGATGTGAAGGTAACCGTTCGGCTCCGGCGGAAAGCGCGTGTGAATCTGCGAATACTTCTTTTCGGCAACGTGTTTGGCGACGATATCACGGATGAAATCCGAAGGTGTCGGAGCGGCGGCGGCATTGTCGGTCGTGGGCTTGCTCATGTTGTCGGGCGCAGGCTAACAAATGCGTTCCGACTTGTCCAACGATGGGAAAACGGGCGGCGGACCAGTTTGAGCCAGGATGGGTGGGGCATCTGGAGACAGAAATCCCAAGCAAAAAACCTAAGCCCTAAATCCTAATGACTAAAGGATTTCCAAATGACCCAATGACGAACGCGCCGGGCGCGAGCCGGTTTTGGAAAGAGAGACGGCTGTGCAGATTGTCCAGGCCGAACAAGTCACTGCCGACCGTGGCCATGAGGGACGGGCGGCGCACACGACATCGAATCAGAACAGCCTGAAATCATCAGCGACAGCCATGCATCATCCAGAGAACCAGCGTTGCGTCGCCGAAAACGATGGTCAGGAAAATAAGCATGAGTCTGGACAACTGATGGCGGCGCAGTTGACGCGGCAAATGCGGGTAGAGCAGCTTCCCCGTCCGTTTCACAATAAATTCTGTCATAGGTTTAAGTTGTTAAGTTTTCAAGCCAACCCTGAATGCCCGATTACGAATCATGCGTCCCCAAGCAGACCTCATACCAAGCATGACCATGAACAATAAGTGCCTTCCTTAAGCAAACTTCCGCAAACAAATAAGGAAAAAGGGGAAGGCTATAAGATGTCCACCCGGAAGACATGCTGCCTTGAAATCAATCCGCAGCCGGGTCAGGAAGCGATGGTTTTGTTTTTGGCGCGTGATTCTTTGGCAAGCTTTTCCTTGAACTTCGACAGCGCCTTTTGCAATCGCCCGTCGCCGACGGCCAGGATCTGCGCCGCCAGAATGCCGGCGTTCTTTGCCGCGCCGATGCCGACCGTGGCCACCGGCACGCCCGGCGGCATTTGCACGATGGACAGCAGCGAGTCGAGGCCTTTCAACGACTTGCTTTCAATCGGCACGCCGATGACCGGCAGCGTCGTGAGCGCCGCCGTCACGCCCGGCAGATGTGCCGCGCCGCCCGCCCCGGCGATGATGACGCGCAGGCCGCGCCCGGCTGCGTTGCTCACGTATTGCTCCAAATCCTTTGGCGTGCGATGCGCGGAGATGACCCTGGCCTCGCTGGCGATGCCGAATTCAGCCAGCACATCGGCGGCGGCCTTCATCGTGGGCCAGTCCGAGTCGCTGCCCATGAGAATTCCCACAAGCGGTTTGCCAGATGCGTTTGATTTCATCGCCCGGAGTCTAGCGGATTCAAAACCGAAAGTCATCATTCCAAAGTTTTCTTGAGCTTCCTGATGCAACCACCATCCGAAGCGGCAAATCTGGAGCGCCGGTTTTTGATCCGGCATAAAGCGATAAGGATGTTTGCAATCGCTGGGTCGGAAGCCAGCGCTCCGGTGAGGGAGTCAGGTTGCAATGGAATTTTCGTATTTTCCCCGGTGGCTCTGCGACTGGTATGATTTTTCCGTGACCGGTTGGAGAAAAATATCCGAATTCCTCGCGCTGCGGCGGAACACGTCGCTGCTCCTGGTCGCGTTGGTGCTCGCCGGCACGGGCGAAAGGCTCTGGCTCGGCTATGCGCCCAAATACATCGAAACCATCGGCGGCGGCATTTTCATCATTGGTTTGTTCGACGCGCTGCAAACTTTTCTCGGTGCGGTGTATGCCTGGCCCGGTGGCTGGCTGACGGACCGGTGGGGACAACGCCGCGCGTTGCTGGCGTTCAGCGCCGTGTCTGTGGCCGGTTACATTTTGGTTCTCGTGTGGCCGCACTGGCTGGCGCTGTTGCTTGGTTCATTTTTGTTTCTGGCGTGGAGCGCGCTGTCGTTGCCCACCACCTTCACCGTCGTCGCCACGTCGCTCGAACGGCACCGGCACACGATGGGCATCGGTGTGCAATCCCTGGTGCGCCGCGTGCCGATGATGCTCGGCCCGCTCATCGGCGGCTGGCTGCTCACGCGTTACGGCTGGACGGACGGCGTGAAATACGCGCTCGCGCTCTGCATCGTGATGAGCCTGCTCACGGCGGCGTTTCAATGGTTCATGTTCGAACCAGAACGTAGGACAGGCGTCCCGCCTGTCTCTAAAATAAAAATTGAAAATGGAGACAGCCGGGACGGTTGTCCTACTTTTATCACCGTTGTCAAATCGTTCACACCCGCGCTACGCGAACTGCTCATGAGCGACATCCTCATCCGCTTCTGCGAACGGATTCCGTATGCGTTTGTGATTCTGTGGGCGATTGATCACGGCGGCGTGACGGCGCAGCAATTCGGCTACCTGATCGCGTTCGAAATGGTCACGGCGATGCTGTGCTACATTCCCGTCGCGCATCTCGCGGACAAATATGGCCGCCGTCCGTTTGTGCTGGCGACGTTTGTCTTCTTCACGCTGTTCCCCGTATCGCTGCTGTGGGCGCACAATTTCACGTGGCTGGTGCTCGCGTTTGTCGTGCGCGGCTTGAAGGAATTCGGCGAACCGGCGCGCAAGGCGCTTATCATCGGCGAGGCAACACCGGAATTGCGTGCGCGGACTTACGGTGCGTATTACCTGATCCGTGATTGCACGGTGACGACCGGCTCATTTCTCGGCGCGTGGCTTTGGAGCCTGAGTCCGCAGGCGAATTTCATCGGCGCGGCGATTTGTGGCGGGCTCGGCACAATCTGGTTTTGGTGGTTCATTTACCGGCGAAGTTGAGACACCCATTTCAGGAATTGACACAACTTGCCAATCCGACTGAAGTTCGTGCAAATTCGTGCAATTCGTATCAAAGTCTGACGGCCATGACGACAGCGAATAAAATCACCATCCTGCGAATCCTGCTGATTCCGTTTTTCGTTGTTGAGGTCCTCTACTACGTCGAAACCGGCAACGAAGTTCACCACCTGCTGGCGGTTCTTTCGTTTGCCATCACGGCGATTCTCGACGGCGTGGACGGTTACATCGCCCGCCGTTACAACCAGAAGAGCGAACTGGGCGCGATTCTGGATCCACTGGCGGACAAGCTGCTGCTCGTATCGGGCATTGTCCTCTTGAGCTTCGATCACAGTCCTTATCTCGGACAAGTTCCCCTGTGGCTCACCGGCACCGTCCTCGGACGCGACTTGCTGCTGCTCATCGGCATTGCCGTCATCCGGCTCACCGTCGGCAAGGTCAAGGTCCGCCCGCGCTTCTCTGGCAAAATTGCCACGGTGTTTCAAATGATCGTGGTCATTTGGATTTT
>JBEKJN010000196.1:0-6064 GCA_050011235.1 Verrucomicrobiota bacterium
TCCATCGTGGAGAAACTCAAACGCTGCCGCCAGACGCTTGAGCAAGTCAAACCCGGCTGCACGTTGCCGCGAGCAATAAAAACCAAAAATAACTCCAGTCGTTTGTGAGACACTACACTAGCCCTGGTCTTACGGCGACAATTGGGCGCGGTAGAAGCGCTGGACGTTGGTGGTGGACTGTGAATCTGAGAAATAGAGCGGGCCGCTGCCGAGCAAATTGGTTTGGAGCGGAATCCAGGTTTGCAGGTCCGTGCTGGCCTGAATGACCACGTTGGAGCCGGACGGGCCGGACACGTCGAAACCAAACACGCCGTTCGTGAAGCCAAACACCGCGCCGGTGGAGATGGCAAGGGGTGGGATAACTGCGGTAATAATAATCTCGCCATTGGGTGAGTCGTCGGGGCTGGCGACGCCGGAAACATCGGTGAGAACCGCTACTGCCGATGGCTCAATGATGGAGCCGCCGCCGCCGCCGCCGCCATTGGCACCTCCTCCGCCGCCGCTGTAGCCTCCGCCACCGCCACCGCCGTTTTCGCCACCGCCACCGCCGCCACCGAAGCCGCCTACGCCGCCGGCGTTGCCGACGCCGCCGCCTAGACCGCCGTCCAAGAAGCTGCTGCCACCACTTCCGCCGAGGTTGGAGACGCCCAAAATGGATACCCCGCCGTCACCACTGAAACCACCGCCGCCGCCACCGACGAAGCCGCCATTGCCGCCGCTGCCGCTACTGCCGCCGTAGCCGCTGGTGCCGCCCTGGGCGCCGTTGCTGGTGAGTCCGCTAGGTGCCGCAGCCCCCGCCGCCGCCGCTGGCAACGAGCAGCGGTGTGCTGCCATTGACAACGAAACTCCCGCCGCCCCCACCGCCGCCGGCACCGTTGTTGCTGCCAGCACCGCCAACTAGAAGTGTCAGTGTCGTCGCTGTCGTGATGTTAAATTCAGCTTCCATTTCAGCTCCGAGGCCCGGGCCGCCGCCACTAAAGGGCCAGACGTTGCCGCTGCCGCCCTGAGCACCGAAGGCAGTGATGTCGTAAGTGCCGGGGTTTAGCGTGATAGTCGTCTCCGCCCCCGTAAATAGGTAGCTCTGGGAAAAACCAGGCAGCACTCCAAACTGCAAGACGACGGTGCTCGCCATTGCCGCGAGTAGATGAGCCATTCGTTTCATGAGGATTCCTTTTTTCTACGCTCCTCGTGCTGCCGCAAATTAAAAAGGGCGCACTTACTCACGCCCTGAATCAGGCACTGGTATGCCTTGCAAGAACGCTTTCGGCACGCCCAGTTGGGGCGTGCTTCAAACGCTGTCTTGCAAGTGAAATTACCAGTTTCGATTCAGACAGCAGCCGAAGCCGCAAATTGTTTCGTTATTTATTTCGTGATCGTTATTTTTACGGACTCTGACGATTGAACCACCAATGCCGGGCTGATACAAGCCACTTTCGCAAGGGTTTATTCTTTCGCCAGCAATTCTTCCCGGCACCGCTCCCATCGTTCCTCGTCCGATCCCACCGCTTCGCGGCTGGCGTCGTGCATCCATTTTTCGGCGACGGCGGCAGCCCGTTGCCCGTTGACGCTGGCTTTGATGGATTCAAGGGTGATGGCCAGAGGGCTTTCCCCCGCGCCCGCGTTTGTCTCCGCGCCGTCACGCTTCGCCCGGCGGTTCAAGTATTCGTTGGCCGTGGCAACGGCGCTTTCAATTGTCCGCGTCGCTTCCGTCAACTCGGCTTCAAGTTCCGGGTAAAGAATCGGATGCCCGTCGAAGTATTCATCCTGAACCAATTCAACGGCGGCGAGATGCGCGAAAAAACCCTTTAGCAACGCGGTGAGTTCGTGGCTCCACTCCGCCAGCGGCGACGGGAAGCCGTCGAGGGCTTCCCGTAAAATAATACCGTGGAGCGCGGTGAACTGGAGCGCGGCCTGCAAACCGATTATTTCGATTTTCCGCTGCATCGCATCATTCACTTGCCGAATCAGCAGCTTCAGCGTGTGAAATTCACACCACAGCGCGTCCGTGAGGCGATTTCTGGCGCGGATGTCTTCCGGCTCGTCGTCGGGATTTCGTTCGCCGGCCTGTTTTTCAAAAGCGTAAAATGGTCGCTGCACGGGCAACTCGCGCAAGGGCAGTTTGACCAGTGCTTTTATATGTGACAGCCCGTCGGGATATTTCCGCATTTCATCCGCCAGCCGGATGGCCCATTCCTTTGGCGTGAGATAGGTTTCGATTTCTTCCAAACGCTTTTTTGCCGTGGTCGTCGTCATAAAAATTTCTCCGGCGGGTTCACGGTGATTGCCGCCGACTTTTGACCAGCGTTTCCAGTTCGGCGAGCCGGCTTTCCAGTTCGCGCTGGCCCGTGGCGGCCAGAATGATGTTTGCCAAGTAGCCGACAGAGTTGCCAACACGCGGGTCAATCTCGCCGCGCCGAACCTGATTGATCGTCGCGCCGAGGAGTTTCACCACGTCTGCGCCGTCCTCAACTTTCACGTCTGGCGCGTCGGCGGGCAGCGTCGCCATTTTGTTCGCCAGTCCGCCAGCCGATTGCGCCTGCCGTCTCGCGGCAGCTTTGGCGGGATCGTGGAAGAAACAGAACCGCGACCCCGGCAACGAGGCAGCGCTGCAAGCCGTGCCGTCGTCTTTCGTGGCGGTGCATGATTTTTTTGGAACGTGCTTCATTTGTCGCCTGTGACTACTTCACTAGACCCCGTGTCCCCCGGCATAGCGTCGGCGTTTATGTCGGGCATCGGGCCAAAAACTTTGCAGCGTCCAACCTCGCGGCGGCGGTCAAAGGCGGCGCGGTCGTTCGCAAATAATTCTGCCATCTCGGTTTCACCATGGCGACGCAGCCAGTGGATGACCCTGTCGTCATGGATTTTCTCGACTTCCTGAAAACGGCCCCTCCATTGATTGTTCAAGGCTTGCCAGTCCGCTGGCTCATGGCCTGGAATAAATTCGTCGAACTCGGACAAACCTTCGCGCCGTTCTATGGCGCGGATTTTGGCGGACAATTCGTTCAACTCCGTGTCCGTATCAAAGATAGTTTCCGCGTGACGTTCAGCCATGTGGCTGACAATAAAGAACCCAGCATCGGTTTCTGTCCCGGCGAACCGCGAAGCTTGGATGTCGCGCAACAGTGCGGCCATGTTCAGATGTTCGCCTGCCGCTCGCGCGTCGGAATTTCGCTGAAACACGTCCCGCCACGTCGCCAAGTTTTCGAGCCGGCGAGCATGGCCGAGCATCAAGTCAGCAAACAGTAGCGCGTCGGACGTGCCGAGCTGGGTTTGGTTTGGTGTTTTCATGTTTTTAATCGGTAAGTTTGGGCGTGGCGCAATTGCCTCCGTTCGCCGGTTTTTTCAAGATGGCCATCGTCACAAAGTTTGCGGATGAAACGGGCAGCCGTGCGGAAACTAACGCCAGCGACAAGGCCGGCGTCCCGCGCTCCGATGAAAAATTCATCGTTCCCGGCGTCGGCGCAATGCTGGCGGACGACGAACAAAATCTTTTCGTGCGGCAATCCGCCGTGCGGAAAATCTGTGTGCCGGGTCCATCGCAGCCACTTTTCAGCGGCGGACTTGAACCAACATTTGCGCCGCGCCCCTTCAACGCTGTCGCGCAGTTCGCGTCGGTATTCGTCAGGCGAGCAACGCAGCCGGACACCCTGCTTTTGGTGTTCACGCAACCATGATTCAAAAGCCGAATCAATCAGCCGTGCGGTTACAGGCTCTTGAATCCGGTCGGCGTGCAATGCGATGGCCAAGCCCAAATCCAAAATGTTTTTGTGCGTTTTAACCGTATCGCCCGACACCGGCGCAATGTTGGCGTAATGCCGTCCAAACCAATTCCAGCAGGTCAAAGCCAATTGCCCAGAATACAACGATGGCACACAGCGAGTGAATCCCTTTAACCGCTGTGTGCCATCTGGCAGAATTATCGGCAGAACATCGGCGGACAGATTGAACCACAAACCACGATCAAAGCTGACAAAACTTGCGCGGCAAACATCCTTGCCGGATTCGTCCACGTCCCGCCCGTAGGTGTTGCCGACGTGTTCAGCGACTTGTTCAAATGCGATGGCGTGGTTCTCTGGCGAGCATGGCGGGATTCTGAAAATCAGCCGCACGCCCTCACCACGGGCGGATCGAAACGCGGCCAAGCAAAATCTGTCGGCGACGGCAGTTTGCAGCACGGCGACGGCTCCGGCTTCGCCCAGGTCGTCAAGATCAACGCCAATTTGCCCGGAGTGCCGAACAAACCCGGAGATGGAACGGCGCGAAAACTCGCCCGCCCATGTCGCAAACGGGAGTGCGAGCTTGGCGGATTTTTGCTCTGCGCTGTCGTGCGGCAGCGACCGGACAAGCGCAACTGTATCTAGCCACGCGCCGGACTGGATGCCAAGCAACACGTCGCCTGTGCCGCGCCTTTCCAGCGAACCGGGGCGGCGAACGTCCAAACCAAAGGAAACGGGCGCGGAGATGTCAGTGGGCGTTGTCATCCGACTTCTGTCATTTATCGCCGGGCCGGGCAAGCGGGCGCGATTATCCGCGCATTAGTCGGCGTCCCGCATTTGGTCTGGTAACGCGCAACGAGTCGCCGCGCCCATGCCAGCCCGCGCTGAAATTCAAACGTGCGGAGATAACCACCCGCAACGCCCCGCACCACAAGCCGGGAGTCGCTGCGTTGTGAAAGTTTCCGGGCGAACTGTGGTGAGCGCGTTTGCACCCACACCATGCCGGACGCAACCTGCCATGCCGAAAGCCAGCGGTCGCCAATGGTTTCGGTTTTCACTGCACACCTCCGCGTTCCAATCGGCGCAGTGCCTCTGCCACGTTTTCCCAGCAGAAAAGAACTCGCCGGCCAATCACGATGCTGGGAATTTTTCCCGCCCGCCGCCAATTGTGGATCGTTCGACGCGAGACGGGCAACCGTCGGCGCAATTCCGGTTCGTCAATGAAGGCCGCCAACTTTGTGTTTCCAGTAGCGGCGTCTGGTGTTGTTTCTGCTTGAGGCATCTTCATGCCCCTATTGAATCACGGATGCGATGATTCAACTTTCCCCAGAACACAGGTCGGGGCTGTTATGGCGGAGGGGCGAGGCTAACCAAAGCTTGTCGGATTCGCTCTTTGATGCGTGAGCAGCGGTCGGCGGCAGCAGTGGCAGGCGGGCTTTCCTTGCGGTTCAGAATTTCTTTGCTGCTGAACGGCCCAGCAATCTTCGCGTAACGCCGGGCGTATTTATTGGCGCGGAAATCATCGCAGAGTTTGCCGAGTGTCGGATCGCTTTCGGGATGCCCGTTGTATTTTTCGACAAGAAGCTGCCAGCCGATTTCAAACCACTTCGGCGCGGAATTTTTCGTGAGCGGGGCTAGTGTGCCGGCGTCTTTGATCCACTGCGGAACTTTCTCCCATGCGGCGCTGGACAGCGGGCCGTTCGTTTCCAGTTTTTTATCATACGACTGGAAAAAATTTCTCGCGCTATGAACCGCGATCCTGATGCCTCTCGCGTAAAGAGTGGCGACCGCGCCTTCGTTGTGCCAAGTGGTTCCCCACTTTGGCGACGAAGAAATTTGTGCCTTCGTGCCCTGCCCAATTCGTTTCAGATATTCAACGGCATCAACGGCGGCTTTGGTCCGCTGCGAGCAACGTGCCATCATCACCGGCCAGACTGGTGCAAGGCTGGCGATGACTTTGAGGTTGCCTTTGTCGCGGACGGAATAGCTTTCCAGCCAAGTCACGTTCGCTTCCAACAGTTTTACAAATTTCACCGTGGCCAATAAGTTGCCGTCGGCGACATGATGCTGGAGTTCTTCCAACAGCCTGCCCGCCGAATAGCTCATGTGGAGAATTGCTCGGCCTTTGCCTTCAGGATTATCGAACCGGAGCGGTGCCGGGTCTTTGACCTCAACCGCGCCCGCAAGCTGGTGCCAGTCGAGCGCCGGGTCATACTCCGGGGCCAACCTAATCCGTGCCAGGTAGTCGGCGACCTGCTGTTGTTTGCGCGGACGCGAGTTAAACATGACGGGCCACGCACCGAGCAAGGCCGCGAGTTCCTTGAGATTGCCTTTCTCACTGTAGGAGT
>JBEKJN010000197.1:0-5335 GCA_050011235.1 Verrucomicrobiota bacterium
AAGCTTCTTCAGCGAAAACACATCGCCGCCGCGCAGGAAGAAGCGCGTGATTTGCTCGCGGAGCTGGCGATAGAGCGCGGGATCAGTCTGCGCCAGTTGCGCTGGCACATCACGCTGGACAAAGCGCACAAGGGCGGCCAATTCGGCCCAGCGCTTCTGATGAAAATAAATGTTCACCTGCGCCGGGTCGGCCAGCAAAGCACGGGCGATCAATTCTTCTTCGCGGGCGTTCATGTTCAGGTTTCCAACACGTCGAGATAGACAAGGTTCTCGGTGGCGCGTTCGCGGGCTTGCGGATTAAATTCGGCGATGATCCGCCGGACACGTTGCAAGTCAGGCCGATGACGGCTCACCAGGAATTGAATGTCGCCCAAATCCTTCGGCTCGGCGCGGATGAGTTTGGCGGCAACAAGGTTTTCCACCGGCGGACGGTAAAGGTGCAGTCGCCCGATGCGCTCAATGAACACAGGCTCAAACGCGCCGAGTTGCGTGAGTCCCGGCTCGACCAGTTGCAGATACGGACGGTCGGGTTCGAGCGTTTGTTTGGGATCAAAGAGCAGGCCGGATTTTTCCGCCGCCGCCTGCAACTCGCGCCGGTCGTAATCACTCGCGGGTTTCCAGATGTCGAGATCGGCGGAAGTGCGTCCCTCCATGCCGCCGAACAGGCAGGCGGCCGAACCGATGAGACAAAGCCGGAGCCGCGTGCCTTCTTTGCCGAGCGCTTGGGCCAGGTCGGCCAACACCGCCGACCATGCCTCACCGTCAAGCTGTAATCTCAGAGACATTCAGAAATTAATGCAATGATAGCCAAAAATGGGCGGGGAATCAAACCTTCAACTCGATTTAGCATTTGCCCCGAAGGTAGTTTTGCACTTCGTCGTGATCGCCCGCAAAATCAAAAATCAGCACGCCCTTGTGCGCCTCAAAAACAAGCCGCCACGCCAGACCGGTGCGGCATTCGTAAAGATGTTTGCCCAGCTTTCTTATCGCCAGCCCGGTATGCGCGTACGGCTGGCCAAAACCATCCAGCAGCGATTTCAGGGTGGCGGAAACCTCCGCCTCCCGCCCGGCTGCCCGCACCATCTTTTTGAACCGCCTGGACAGTTCAACGGAAATCATCTTTGCTCCCGGTAAAGGGTGTCACCTCACCGCGCTTCCGCGCGGCTTTGAGTTCCGCGCCGATGCGTTTTTCCGCCGCGGCCATTTCTTCGGGCGTCAAACCGTATTCCTGAAGCGCGTAATCCGTGGAAACCACTTCCACGGGACGCAACGCCACAATCCTGCCCTCAAACACAAAGCCAATGTCTTCTCCCTGCGTCGCTTTTTTGAGCCAGTAGCCGAGCCGCCCGCGTCCTTCGGTAATTGTAAGAGTCTTCATACGCTCATTATAGCGCACACCAGCAGACTGGCAAGGACGCTTTCACGTTCCGTGGAGAAATATGTAAATGTGGGGAACCGGCCCCTTTCCAAAACTAGCCAATCATAAGAACCGACCCGTTTCTAAGAACCGACCCGTTTCGACCCGTTTCCGTGTTACGTCGAGGCCGAGCGCGACGAGTTCGTAGGCTGAAAGTGCTTAAATTTTGTGGAGGTCGGGTGCGCGCACGTTTGGGTCAGTTGGCTTGGCAACGCGCCAAAACTGTTTGCCGATTTTAACCACCCCAACTCCAGCGCCATTTGCCGTTTTGACTCGGGCAGAGACCGACTCACCACGACCGGGCACGAGGATTCCGAGCGCTTTGGCGACGGCACCGTGAGAGTGAAATTGGCCGAGGATTAAAATTCCGTCAGGTTGTAGGGCTGTGCGTGCTCCGCCGTTTCCACGAACACGCTTCATGTAATCGTCTTGTTGAGCGACAGTGGCAACAACTGCCCGGCCGACCCGCATGCCAAGCGTATTCCTGAAGAGCTCATTGATCCGCTTTTGTCCTGATTTCAAGCTCATAATCCTGTCCACGGTCGCTCGGTCAAGCTGCAGGAGAACATTTGGAGGAAGCGGCTTGTCTCGAAAAATCCAAGTAATTGCATTACGCCCAACCTGGTTGAGCGTCGCCTTCTTGTCCCTATTGCCGCCTGTGTTCAGGTGTTCGATAGTAGCTCGAACAATTCCCGCGCTCCATTTAGGGTGTTTGTTATCTTCAGCCGAGACGACGAGGCACAAGTGCCCATGCGCCTCGGGTGGAATCATCCAACCGCCGATGTTCTGCGAATATTTGCAGTCAACCTCGATGCCGGCGATCCGGTAATCCAATTTCTCCCCGTCTTCAAATTTGAATTCGCGGTGGAGGTTGATTTCGACGAGGGTTCCGCAGTGTGTCTTTTCAGTTTTGTGAAGTTGATCCCAACGATAGCGGCGGGTCCGCTGGCCGTCGTAAAGCTGGTCAATGGTATTGCGAAGAACCTGTGCTATGCGGGAGCCGTCTGGATCAAACTTACGAATCGCAACGGCAACAGCCTCCAACTCGGCATCAATGGCAGCTTGGGAGGGCATGAAGGCTACTCTTTCTTCGCACCGCTGCCGCGCCTTTGTTGTGCCTCCTCGATGAGTTTTGGCAAGCCAACCTTGAGCGCCTTGGCAATTCGGGCTGAAACGTCCAGCGTTGCGTTACGCACACCGCGTTCGATCATGCCAACATATGTTGGGTGAAGCCCTGCCCGTTCAGCCAGCTTCTCTTGGGACATGCCGGACGCCATCCGCCGATTACGAACGGCATTTCCGAATTGCCTCGATATGCTCGAAATTGGCATTAAGGTGTTTATTTGGCATTTTTTCCAATAAACTACCAGAGACTATGGTATGTGGTCGCGTACGAGCCGGAGAGCAAAAGCTGCCTCGCTGGCGGTACTATCGAGCTTTGGGCTTGAACTGAAAGGGGAGCCGCCGAAGTGAGCGCGGAGTGTCTAGCAATCGCATCTCAACCGGTTTGCCGTTGCTGCCTTTAGCAGCGACGCGACGGCGGTTAAGGGCGTTCATGATTGATTGGCCCACGCATTTTGCGACTTGGGGTGGAAAGGCGTTGCCCACCTGCCGATAAGCCCACGTTTTGCCACCTGTAAAATGCCACTCGGCTGGGAAGCTTTGGATTCGTGCGACCATGGGAACAGTAAGACGTGGTAACTTATCCTCAGGAAATATTGCGTCCGGAGCGGTGTCGGCGATCCCCATTCCGTCTACACCCAGCTCGCGCCATTGTCGTTTTGCTCTGGTTGGGCCAAGGTCCGGGCCACCGTGTTTCTTCGAACCGCCAACCACGGTCGGGGCGATTCCGCAGGCTTTGGCAGCCCAAGCTTCGGCCCCCGGCCAGCCGTTTGCGCCCATGAGGTCCACCAAAGTGCTCCCGACGGTTGCGAGAGGGCCGGCCCCGATGGGCCACGCAAAAAACTCTGCATCTTTCGGCTGGAGGGCGACCAGCACAAAACGCGGCCGCAATTGTGGCACGCCGTAATCAGCGGCTTGGAGGACTTTCCACTCTGGCTGGTATCCGAACTTGGAAAGCTTGGTCAAAAGACCGCGCCGGTAATCTTCAAACTTGGCTGAAGCCAAGCCGGGAACATTTTCGAGCAAAACTGCACGCGGCCGAATTTTCTCAATAATTGCCAGCGCAGCCGGAAACATATCTCGCTCATCGTCACTTCCAAGTTGCTTGCCTGCGATGCTGAATGGCGGACACGGTACGCCACCGGCCAGCAAATCTATGTTTGAATAATCTTCACAGCGAAAATTACGGATGTCTTGCTGGACAACATTCCAATGGGGACGGTTTTTTCGGAGCGTTGTGCAAAAGTGTGGCTCGTATTCCACCGCGGCAGCGTGATGAAATCCAGCCATTTCCAAGCCGAGGGCTTGGCCACCACCGCCTGCACATAGTTCGATTGCTGTCAGACTCATCTTTTGCTCAATTCAACCACTCTTTACCGCTTCTGCAAGCTGGACTTGATCCGCTTTGCTGCATTTGCTGTTCGGGCCAGTTCGTGTTCCCACAGTCTTAAAACATTCCAGCCGCTATTCCGTAAATTGCGATTCACTTTCTTGTCTCTGCTTTTGTTGCGCTGCAACTTGGCCAGCCAGTAATTTTGATTGCTGCCTGGCTCGCGCCCGTGCTTGGGGCAACCGTGCCAAAAACAACCATCCACAAACACGGCGAGGCGCTGTTTCAGGAAAATGAAATCTGGTTTACCAACCAACGGCTGGTGCCGGCGCCAGCCTTTGATTCCGTGCGCACGAAGAATGGATGCCAATTTCAATTCGGTGTCTTTGTTGCCTTTCGACCGAATGGCAGCCATCACTTGCGAACGTTTCCTTTTTGAAAAGACATCGGCCATTGATTTCAGCCTCACGCGGCAGGCCACGTAAGGGCGTAAAGTCCTGTGGGACCATGCCCTGTTAAAAGGCGTTCAGCCTCACGCGACAAGCATCGTAAGCCGAGGAGAAGCTTTCGCAAATACAAAACCGCGTAAAGCTACGCCACGCGGTTGGACCGCTCCGCTCCAGCGCCTTTCAAGCCCGGCGTGAGTTTGCCTTCAACCAGGGGCGGCGAAATCCGCCCCGGACAGCTTATACGCTTCTTGCGGGCCTGGATCGCGCAGCTATAGCGGTGGGGATCTGAACAAAGAAGATGATTATGTAGAAGCAGAAGCCGCGAAAGTTGCCGGAGCACATGCGAATGATCCTATTCTTGGCCCATTCTATCGTTGGGTTGTCGAAGTAGAGCAACGTGCATGTGTCATGCACCGTATGCACCACGAGGCGGCCATGGCCTCACTGGATTTAACAGCATCTATCTGTAAAAAAACCTACGGCAAGTCGGTGTGACCCATCAAATAGCGATCGCACTCGCGTGCCGCGCCGCGGCCTTCATTGAACGCCCATACCACCAAGCTCTGGCCGCGACGGCAGTCGCCGGCGGCAAACACGCCTTTGATGTTCGTCGAGTATTTTTCGAACTCGGCCTTCACGTTCGTGCGCGGATCGCGTTCGAGTTTGAGGGCGTCGAGCAGCGACTGTTCCGGTCCGAGGAAGCCCATCGCCAGCAGGACGAGTTGCGCCGGCAAGACTTTTTCCGAACCGGGGATTTCCTTCGGCACAAACTGGCCCTTTTCGTTCCGCTCCCACTGAATCTGGACGGTGAGCGCTTCCTTCACCTGTCCCTGGTTGTCGCCGGTGAATTTCTTGACGGTGGTGAGATAGACACGCGGGTCGGCGCCGAATTTCGCGGCGGCTTCCTGCTGGCCGTAATCCATGAGGTAAATCTTCGGCCATTCAGGCCAGGGATTGTCCTTGGCGCGGTCCATCGGCGGCTGGGGCAAAATTTCAACCTGCACCAGACTCTTGCAA
>JBEKJN010000198.1:0-5310 GCA_050011235.1 Verrucomicrobiota bacterium
GTCACCGGCAACGTCACAATAAACGTGGCCCCCGATCCCGGTTTGCTTTTCGCGGTGATGTCACCACGGTGAAACACCGCAATTTTCCGGGCTATTGCCAGCCCCATGCCCGTGCCTTCGTATTCGTTCCGGCTGTGCAACCGCTGAAACACGTTGAAGATCCGGTCGAGATATTTTTCGTCGAACCCGATGCCGTTGTCGCTGACCGTCAAGCGGCAAAGTTTTTCCTCCGGCGCGTCAGGACCGGCCTGCGGTCGACGCCCGGAGATGATTTGCGCTTCGACTTTCACCACCGGCGGAGCGTCGGGACGATGGAACTTGAGCGCATTGCCAATCAGATTTTGCATTAGCTGACGCATTTGCAGCGCCTCCGCGTCAATGACTGGCAGCGTTCCCACTTCCACGCGTCCCTTGACCAGTTCAATCCGCCCCTCCAAATCGCTCATGACATCGCGGGCCACCTCTGCCAAATCCACCGGTTCGAACGATTTTGCCTTGGTCGTAACGCGCGAAAAAGTCAACAACTCGTTGATCAGGTTTTGCATGCGCGATGCCGCCTTCTGCATCCGCTCCAGACAATCGCCCGCTTCCGGTTCCAGTTTCTCGCCGCACTTCTCCTTGAGCCGCTCGCCGAAGACCATGATTTTGCGCAGCGGCTCCTGCAAATCGTGCGAGGACACATAGGCAAAATCCTGCAACTCGCGATTGCTGCGTTCGAGTTGGGCCGCGAATTGGCGCAATTTTCCCTCGCTGCTGCGCAGAGCGTCTTCCGCCTGCTTATGTTCTGTGATGTCCCGGCCAATACCCACCAGCCCGACAATCTTTCCGCTTTGATCGCGCAGCGGTAGCTTGCTGGTCAACAGCCAGCGTTTCTCGCCCTCGTCGTTCAAGAAATACTCCTCCCGGTCTATAACCGGCTTGCCCTGAATCACCTTCTGGTCGTCGGCCCAGAATTTTTCGGCAATGTCGCGCGGATAGTAATCGAAATCGCTTTTGCCGATGGCCTCGGCCTCGGTTTTGCAGCGGAGGTTTTTCAAGTCGGCCGGATTGGCCAGCGTCTTCCGACCGGCGGCGTCCTTGGTGTAGATGCCGTCCGGGAGGTTGTCGATCAGCGTGCGCAACAGAAGGCGTTCCCGGGCCAGCGCCTCTTCCGCCTGCTTGCGTTCTGTGATGTCCCGGCCGAGACCCACCAGGCCGGTGATTTTTCCGTTCTGATCGCGCAGCGGCAGCTTGCTGGTCAACAACCAGCGTTTCTCGCCCTCGTCGTTAAAGAAATACTCCTCCCGGTTGATAACCGGCTGACCCTGAATCACCTTCTGGTCGTCGGCCCAGAATTTTTCGGCGATGTCCCGTGGAAAGAGATCGAAATCAGTTTTGCCGATGGCCTCGGCTTCGGTTTTGCAGCTGAAGTTTTTCAGGTCAGCCGGATTGGCCAGGATTTTCCGACCGTCGGCGTCCTTGGCGTAGATGCAATCGGGCAGGTTGTCGATCAGCGTGCGCAGGAGGGTGCGCTCCCCGGCCAGCGCCTCTTCCACCTGCTTGCGTTCTGTGATGTCCCGGTTGATGCCCATCAGCCCGACGACCTTTCCGTTCTTGTCCCGTAGCGGCATTTTCGTGGTTTGCAGCCAGCGCGTCTCGCCGGTTCGCGGATTTACCACCGTTTCTTCCCGATTCAGCGGCTGGCCCGATTCCATCAGTGCCTGTTCGTCACCATAATACTGGTTGGCCAATTCCGCCGGAAAAATATCGAGGTCGGTTTTGCCAATCACCTCGTCCGGATGAGTCGCGCCCAGTGTCCGTACATGCGCCAGGTTGTTGATCAAAAACCGGCTTTGCCGGTCTTTGATGAAAATGTTATCGGGCAGGCCGTCAATCAGCATCCGTAGCAAATCGTGCTCTTGCGCAAGCCGTGCATTTTCTTGGGTAAAACGTTTGTTCTCTTGCGCGAGCCGCGCGTTCAGTTCTGTGGCATCCGGGCTTCCCAAACACTTCATCGGGCGTTCGTCCGGCGAAGCGGGGACGACTTCAGTCAATGGCGTTTCATTGTAATTAATCGTTTTCATACCCAGAACCTGAGCACGCAAGACAGCTCAGTCTTTGGCAAAATAAAGCAGTTTGAATGCCTTCTCCCCGACAATTTGTTCAACCCATACTTCATCCTAAAAAATCCCGCCCCTTGCCATTAAATGGGACACGACGACGGTGAAATGATACACCTCCGGACCGCCACGACTTTGCATAAGAGCTGGCAGCTAAGGAGCTTTTGCCAACGCTGCTGTTCTGAGAAAAATGGAAGCGTTTCCAATCAGCCGTTGAAAATGCTGCCGGACAGGCAGTAGCATGGTTTGAATTTGTTTCAGAAGTCCTGCGATTTCTTCCAAGCCCCAAACGCAAGTCTTTCGGCCAACGGACTTGACGCCCTAAGCCGCAAGACTTGCTTTGCTCCATTCCCCACAGGCAACTTTGAAAAATCCTTTCCATCCTGAAACGAGTCTGCTCAGCTTAACGCATGATTAAGCCGAAGCCCCGGTGATCACAAGGCGTAAATCAATTGCTCACAGCGTCGTTGCCGACGCGACAAAATCGCTGGAAAGCCCAATCCACCTTCCACAGAGCTTCCAGCAAAAAACTGCAAACAAAATGTGTTTCCTGCTCAGGTCTTTCAAAAAGTATTTCATCGCATGCGATTAGTGGGATTGTTTGTCAATACTGAAGAACCTGGCTACATGGAGGAACTATGTTTATAGGCGTTTGGGTTGAACCATTGCGTTTTTGATGGTGCGAACTGCATTAGTTTGGATAGCATGCCCAAAGCGTAAAGTGCGAATCGAAAAAAATGAAAAGCCGAACGAGTTTGATAATTTCCCTGATCAAACGAGGATATGATCCTGCACAAATCGTCGTGATGTTGGCGATCCGTCGGTCGTTGGCCAGATGCGAGCACGTTTTGGATGTGGGATGCGGAAAAGCACCAACAATGAAGTTGCTGGGCGTCCCCCATAGCACCGGCATTGAAGGTTACCGACCAGATTTCGAGGAAGCACAGAGACGCAAGGTGCATGAACAAATGGTTTTTGGCGATATTAAAAACCTGAGCCAGTATTTTGCACCAAATCAGTTTGATGCTTGTGTCGCTTTGGATGTCATTGAGCACTTTACCAAAGACGACGGGCTCAAGCTGATGAAAGATATGGAAAGAATTGCAAAAAAACGGGTCATATTCTTCACGCCCAGCGGCTTTCTTCCGCAACGTCACGCCACCGACGGCGATCTCCAAGTGCATCTTTCTGGCTGGGAAGCGAGGGAAATGGAGCAATATGGTTACAATGTTATCGGCTTGCTTGGACCGAAAAGCCTCAGAGGCGAGGGACATGGGCTCAAACGGCGACCGGTAATTTTTTGGGCAGTCGTTTCCATTCTGGGTCAAATCTTTTGGACTCGGTATCATCCCGAAAAAGCAGCAGCGATCTTTTGTGTACGAACCGTTCCAATGCGGAAAGACAGCGTTGAATAAAGCATGAGTGTTGTTGCACCAAATCCTACTTTTCTGAAAATTACATTTTGGGGCATGCAAGTTGAAAACATTTTGAATTTGCCGATTCAAAGCAGCTCACTAACAACCATCAACCGCGCTTGCGCGCAAGCCGCGCTGCCACTAATGTCCCTTTGGCTGCGCCCGTAGCTCAGATGGATAGAGCATCTGCCTTCTAAGCAGAGGGTCGCGCGTTCGACTCGCGCCGGGCGCGCCATTCCGCATTTACGATTCGATATTTTCGGTTTACGATTTTCCCGCGTGTTGAATCTTGAACAACTTGCCGGATTGCTGGAGAAAAATCGCGCTGCCGCGTCCGCGCGCGTGAAGGAATTTTCCATTGGAGGCAGAAAATTCAATTTTAACTCACAGCCCGCCATCATGGGGGTTGTCAATCTCTCGCCGGATTCTTGGTACCGCGAAAGCGTCTGCCTGACGGCGGAGGCGGCGATCCAGCGCGGCAGGGTTTTGATCGCACAAGGTGCGGACATTGTGGACGTAGGCGCGGAATCCACCCTCGCCCACGCCGCGCGCATGGAGAACGCAGAGCAAAATTCCAAGTTGTTGCCGGTCATCAAGAAACTGCGCGCCGCGGACATTTTGGTCTCCGTCGAAACGTATCAACCCGCCGTCACGCGCGCCTGTCTCGAAGCCGGTGCAAACATTTTGAATCTCACCGGCACCGACCGTAGTGATGAATTATTCCGCATGGTCGCAGATCGTGATGCCGCGGTGATTATTTGTTACGTGCAAGGCAAAAACGTCCGCGAAGTCGGCGATTTTGATTTTAGTGGCGACCCGATTGAAATGATGCGCGAGTATTTTGCGCGACAGATCGAAATCGCGCAGCGCAACGGTGTGGAAAGAATTGTCTTGGATCCCGGCCTCGGCTTTTACTACCGCAATTTGCATGACAGCGCGGTGCGCGTGCGGCATCAGATGAATATTTTCCTGAACACTTTCCGGTTACGGACACTCGGTTTTCCGATTTGCCACGCCCTGCCCCACGCCTTTGAATATTTCCGCGACGAAGTCCGCTGCGCCGAACCGTTTTTTGCCATGCTGGCCGCGTTGGGCAAAACCGACCTGTTCCGCACCCACGAAGTCCCGCGCATCAAAGCCGTGCTAGATACGATGAAAGTGTTTTAAGGTAGGAGCCGAGGTAACGAGGCTCTGTCTTTACGAAGGAGAATGAGCCTCCTCACGTCGGCTCCTACGATTGCAGAGGAACACACCCTCTTCTCCGGATTTCGCAATCCATTGCTCGCAAACTTCCAGACCGTGGCGGGTAAGAACCTTGCGAACACGCTCCGGCGTGTAACGATACGAAAAGAAAAGTCTGATGGCTTCGCCGGCGCGAAAGGCAAATGCCTCGTTTTCAACTTCGATCCGGCACGGACGCGTGAAATGAAACCCGGTCACAATGCGTTTCAGGCCGCTGGCTGAATCAGTTTCGATTTTGAAGCGCAACTTGCCGTCGCTGTACTCGATGCCGAGGTCAAGCAGGAACGTCATCAGCCAGTCGCGCGTGAGCGGGTTGTCATATTGCGGCAAAACCTTTTTCACTCCGGCGGCATAATTTTTGCCCGGCGCCAAGTTCGCGCTGAACAGCAGAAAATCCTTTGGACGAATAAGCGACGCCAGCTTTGGCAAAATCTGCCTTGGCTCAAAGTTCGGAATCATGCCGAAGAAGGTCAATAGGCGCGCATCGTTTTGGGAGGGACGGCGTGCCGCCGTCCCTGAAATATTTGGGTCGCCGACACGGCGACCCGCCCAAA
>JBEKJN010000199.1:0-5301 GCA_050011235.1 Verrucomicrobiota bacterium
AACCTCGAATTGCTCGGTGACAACACCATCCCGATGGATTGCAACCTGCTGATCATCGCCGCGCCCACGACGCCGTTGTCCGAGCTTGAATTGCAAAAAATTGATCAGTACCTCGTGCAAGGCGGACGGTTGTTGGCGCTCTTCAATTATCGCTCCATCCGACAACCGACCGGACTCGAACCCATTTTGCAGGGCTGGGGCGTCAACGTCGGCTACGACTACGTGAAGGATCCGGACAACACCATCACCGGCGAGGATGTCATTGTCCGTAAATTCGGCCAGCACCCTGTCGTCAGTGCGCTGGCACAGTTTGCATTGCAAATGATCCTGCCCCGGCCCATCGGGCGTGTTGATTCGCAGAACCCGCCCGCCGGCGCACCGCAAGTGGATGAACTCGCCGATTCCAGCTCAGGTTCGACACTCGCGAGCAACCCGGCCGAACCGCCGCGCAGTTATTCCCTCATGGTTGCCGTCGAACAAAAGCCCGTTGCCGGTGTCGTCAGCCCGCGCGGCAACACCCGCATCATCGTGACCGGCGACTCGATTTTTCTCGGCAATCATTACATTGAAGGCGGCGAAGGTGGCGCCAACCGCGACTTTCTAAGCGCCGCTGTCAACTGGCTGCTGGATCGGCCTGCGCTCCTGCAAGGCATCGGCCCGCGGCCTGTGACGGAATTTCGCCTGCAGATGACACAAACCCAGCGCCGCGAAGTGCGCTGGTTGCTGCTCGGTGCGCTGCCGGGCGCGGTGTTGTTGTTCGGCGGATTGGTCTGGCTGGTGCGAAGGAAATAATGAACTCGAAAACCACTGGGATCTGGCTCGTGATTGCCGCGGCGTTGTTCGCGTTTATTTTATTTTGGGAACGCCATGTGCACGGGCCGGCGGCCACCGTAAACATCCTCCCTGAGTTGAAGCCCTTCACGGTCACGAGCATCGAAATCTTTCCGGCGGGCGCGCTGGAAATCTGCGTTGCCCGCACGAACGGCAACTGGCAATTGACCAAGCCCGTCATTTATCCCGCGCAGACGACCGCCATCGAAATGCTGCTGGGCGCCCTCCAGAAGCTCGTGCCCGCGACCAGGATCAGCGCGGCGGAATTGCGCGAAAACCGGGCCACGGAAATGGAATTCGGTTTTGACAATCCACAGTTTTCCATCACCGTCGAGGCGGGCGACCATAGCTGGCAGCTCAAGGTGGGCAACAAAACCGCTCCCGGCGACCAGGTTTTTCTGCGTGTGGTCGGCACCGACGGCGCTTTCGTGACCGACGCCGACTGGCTCAGATTTATTCCGCGCTCGGCCAACGACTGGCGCGACACCGCACTCGTGGACACCGGCAATGCCTGTGATCGCATAGTGCTGACCAACGGCACGAAGGCCATCGAACTCCAGTGTGATGTGACCAACCATCTTTGGCACGTGCTCCGGCCTTTGCAGGCGCGCGCCGACGGCGAACACATCACCCAAGCGCTGCAAAAGCTTTACGCCACGCATGTCTCGCAATTCGTCACTGACGATCCGGCGGATTTGACCGCCTTCGGCCTGCAACCCGCCGACCTTGATTTGTGGTTCGACCACGGCTCGAATTTTGTTGCCGCCATTCACATCGGGAAGGGCCTGACGAATGACTCAACGCAGGTGTTCGCCAGGCGCGAGGGCTGGAACGCGATTGTAACCACGGCCAAAGAGCCGTTGTCGTTCTGGCATGGTGCGGTGAACGATTTCCGCGATCCGCACCTGCTTGAATTGACCGTGCCGGTCGCCGAGATCGAGGTGCGCGGTCAGACTAATTTCACCAGTTTCACTCTGCAACGGCACGGTTCAAATGATTGGGTGGTGGCCGGGGAAAAATTCCCGGCCGACGCGGAAAACGTGCAGCAGTTCATCAAACTCCTGGCCGGCTTCCGGGTCGCTGAATTCGTCAAAGACGTTGTGACCCCGCCGGACTGGCAGGCTTACGGACTGGCAGCGCCGGCGCGCCAGATCGTTTTGCGTTCGACGGTCGGCGATACCAACGCCGTCATCGCGCAACTGCTGTTCGGCGCGATGCAGACCAACGAAATTTTCGTGCGGCGCGCGGACGAGGACTTTATCTACGGTCTCTCGCTGGCGGATTTCAACCGGCTGCCCGAAGCCGGCTGGGAATTCCGTGATCGGCGCATCTGGGATTTTGACGGGACCAACATCGCCGCCATCACACTGCATCAAAACGGCAAAACGCGACAAATCGTCCATAACGGGTTGAACCAATGGTCGCTGGCGCCCGGCTCGCAAGGCATTATCAATCCGCCGGCCCTCGAGGAAACCGCGTATCGGCTCGGCAAATTGACCGCCGCCGGCTGGGTGGGCCGCAATATCACCGAACCCGAAAAGTACGGTTTCAATACCAACAACCTGCAAATCACCGTCGAACTCAAGAACGGCGAAAAGCACACGGTGGACTTCGGCACAGAATTGCCACGCGCGCAAACGGCGCTGGCCGCCGTCACGCTCGATGGCGAGCGCTGGGCGTTTGTCTTTCCGCCGGTGCTTTACCAGTTCGTCTTGAGTTATCTCGCCATTCCGGCGAACGTTCCGTAATGCGTTTCAATTCCGGTTTCTGGCGGAAATGCCGCATCGGTTTCCGCTGGCTTCGCATCGCCACGTTGCTGGCGGTGCTCGCGCTGGTTTGCGCCTTCGTCTGGTTCAACCGCGTCGGCCTGCCGGAGTTCCTTAAAAGGCCGCTGGTGGAAACATTGCGCGCCTGCGGTGTCGAATTGGAATTCACCCGGCTGCGTCTGCGTTTCGGGCAAGGACTCGTCGCCGAAAACGTCCGCCTTGGCCACGCCGCAACGCGTGGCAGCCCGACGCTTTCGTTGGCCGAAGTCCAGTTGCAACTGGATTACCGCGCGCTGTTGCGCCGGCGGCTGCAAATTAACGGCCTGGTTTTGCGCGAAGGAAAACTCGTCTGGCCGCTCACACCCACCAATACGCTCACACTCAATCACATTCAAACCGATCTGCGATTTCAGACGAACGACACCTGGTCGCTCGACCATTTTCAAGCCGGCTTCGCTGGTGTCAAACTGTTGTTAACCGCCGGCATCACCCATGCGCCCGAAATTCGCCACTGGGAAATGTTCCGCGGGGAAAAAAACGGCGGCCAGGCCGCAGTGCGGGCGCAACTGCAAAAATTTTCCGACACGTTCGACCGGATTCAATTTGAAGGTGCGCCGCAATTAAGCCTCGTGGTAAATGGCGACGCCCGTGATATTCATTCATTTGCCGTCCGTCTCGGGGTCAACGCGCCGGCGGTGCAGACGCCGTGGGGCGGCGCGCGTGACGTGCAACTGACCGCCAATCTGACCGCGCCTGCCGGCGCGCCCACCAACTTTGATTCAACGTGGGCGTGGTGGACGAACCTGCAACCGTATCGGTTGACCTGGACGATGCGACTCACGCAATTGCAATTTGAAAAGTTGAATGCGGACTCGGTCGTCTGCGGTGGTCTCTGGCAGGCGCCGGAACTGGCCATTACCAATTTGTCCGCCGGGCTCGGTGGCGGGCAACTCGACGCACGGGCCCGGTTGAATGTGGCCACGCGTGAGTTCACGTTCACCAACTCTTCGTGTTTTGACGTTCACGCGGCCGCCGCGTTGCTGACGGAGAAAACGCGCGGGCGGCTGGCGGAATTCTTGTGGACGCAGCCGCCACGGTTGCGGGCGGGCGGTTCGCTGATTTTGCCCCCATGGACAAACCGCCAACCGGATTGGCGCGCTGAAGTGCAGCCAACGATCCGTTTGGACGGCGAACTGGCTTTCACCAATGGCACGGCGTTCGGCGCGAAAATTGATTCGGCCTGCACGCATTTTGACTACTCGAATCTGGTATGGCAGTTGCCCGATCTTGCGATCGCGCAGGCAAAAACCCGGCTGGAACTGGAAGGCGGGGAGGATGACGCGACCAAAAATTATCGCTGGCACATTCGCGGCGCGTTCGATCCGGAAACTCTCCGTCCGTTTTTGACGGCGAGCAATGCCGCGCGCGGCTTGAGTCATTTCACGTTCACCGGGCCGGCAACTTTGGATTTGGACGTGCGCGGACGCTTGTATGATTACGACAGCATCAAAGCGGCAGGGCGCGCGGCGCTGACGAATTTCACGATCCGCGGCCAGGCGGCGGACAGCGTCGTCAGCGGGTTCCAATATTCGAATCGCGTCGTGGAATTTTTCAGCCCGCGTCTGTGGCGCGCCGGCGGAACGCAGACGATGACCGCCGACAGAATCACGTTGGATTTCAACGCCCAGCGGATTTGGTTCGTGAATGGTTCTGGCGCCGCCGACCCGGAGGCGGTGGCGCGCGCCATCGGTCTGAAAACGGGCCGCGCGTTGGAGCCGTATCAATTTTTGGAGCCGCCGACGGTGCGCGTGAACGGCTGCGCGCCCCTGCGCGGCACGGACGGCGCGGATTTGAGCTTCGACATCATCAAAGGCGCGCCGTTTCAGTGGTTGAAACTCAAGACGCCGTACATCGCGGGCACGGTTCATTGGCGGGGGCAGACGCTGATTTTGACGAACGTGGCGGCAGCATTTTACGGTGGCAGCGGGAATGGTTTTGCCAGTTTTGATTTTCGCGCGCCGCACGAAGGCGCGGATTACCAGTTTGCCATTACTGTAACGAATGTGAACCTGCATCTGCTGGCGGCGGATTTATCACCGTCCCCGAATCATCTGGAAGGCGCGTTGAGCGGACAACTCGTCGTCACGCGCGCCGATTCGCGGGATTGGCGGACGTGGGACGGTTTCGGTCGTGCGGGCCTGCGCGATGGACTGCTCTGGGACATTCCGGTTTTTGGCATCGTGTCGCCGGTGTTAAACACCGTCTCGCCCGGCCTTGGCAACAGCCGCGCAACGGAGGCGTCCGCGCGATTTGCCATCACCAACGGCGTGATTTATTCGGATTCGCTGGAAATTCGCTCGACAATGATGCGGCTGCAATACGCCGGCACGGTGGATTTGAAGGAGAACCTGAACGCACGGGTCACCGCGCAATTGCTACGCGACACGTGGGTGGTCGGACCGCTGGTGAGCACGGCGCTGTGGCCGGTGAGCAAATTGTTCGAATATCACGTCACCGGCACGCTCAAAAATCCGAAGAGCGTACCGGTTTACGTCCCCAAACTTCTGCTGATGCCGCTGCACCCGATCCGGAGTTTTGAGGAGTTGTTCCCCAACGGCGACTTCTTTTCCAATCCGCCGCCGGAGAAATGAACCAGGCGGCTGCAAAAATATTTCAAAACGGCCAGCTGATGCCGACGGAAAAG
>JBEKJN010000200.1:0-5294 GCA_050011235.1 Verrucomicrobiota bacterium
ATCAAATCCCATTCGTCTTCGTGCCGCATGCCGCTGCGTTCCGGATGTTTCCACCAGCTCAACAAATCCCATTTGCCGTCTGTCTGGTGCAACAGCGGCGTCGGGTAAAGCGGCCCTTTGAGTTCGGCCAGCGAGCGTTTGTTGAAATCGAGATAATTGAACCGGCGGACTTTGTAGGGGCAATTGTTCGAGCAATACCGCGTGCCGATGCAACGGTTGTACGTCATCACGTTCAAGCCCTCCTGGTCGTGCGACGTCGCGCTGACCGGGCAGACGTTCTCGCACGGCGCCGCCTCGCACATCTGGCACATCACCGGCTGATTTACCGCCTGCACGTCGTCAATCCATGCCTCGAACTGCTGCGCGCTGTCCTTTTGAAATTCGTCCGCCACACTCTTCGTTGCTGGCGGCGCCGTGTAATAACGATCAATCCGTATCCAGTGCATCTCGCGGCCGCGATGGACCTGGTCCTTGCCAACGATGGGAATGTTGTTTTCGCTCTGGCACGCGACCACGCACGTGCCGCAACCAACGCACGCCGTCAAATCCACCGTCAGGCCCCATTGATGCAGCGCGGTCTTCTTCGCCTTGTCCAGCGGGTTCGGATATAACGGTGCGACCACCGGTGGCTCTTTCTCGTGCATTTCCCTGGCGAAATCCGGGTCCCTGGAAAATTCATCGAGATTCGCCTCGCGCACCGCCGGACGGCCTTCCATGGACCAATGACTTTGCGTGCAGGCAATCACATGCGTCTCGCCCGTCTTGCGCACGGTTGCGCCGGTCTCGATGTATTTCCCGGAGAAAATTTTGCAGGCGTTGAAGCCGACGCCGTTGCCGACGCGCGCGATCCCTTCGCGTCCGTAACCGAGCGCGAGCCCGAGCGAATAGTCCGCCATCCCCGGCTGCGTCCAGATCGGACCTCTGACACTGCGCCCGTTCAACGTCACTTCTACCATATCGCCGTTCTGCACGCCGAGGTCGCGCGCCGTCTTGCGGCTGACGAGCACCGCGTTGTCCCAAGTCATTTTGGTGACGGGATCGGGCAATTCCTGCAACCAGCCGTTGTTCGCGTAACGCCCGTCGTCCATCTTCGCGTCGCGGTGGAAAATGACTTCGAGATTGCTGTCCGACAGTGCTGAGGTTTTTATGGCTGGAATCTTCGCGGAAAATTTACCGTCAACCGGCTTCGCCGCTGAATCGGCAAGGTAGCCATTGAACAAAAATTTCTTCCACGCTTCTTCCGAACCGGCAAACGTCGCGCGAACGATGTCATAAGGATTCGTCTGCGATTCGCCGGCGAGCCGTGCGAGAAATTCCAATTCCGTCAACCCGCCAAACAGCGGTTGAATCAATGGCTGGACTGGCACGAGCATTCCGTCGCTCGTCATCGCGTCACCCCACGATTCGAGATAATGCGCCGCCGGGAAATTCCAATCTGACTTTTCAGCCGTTTCATCTTCGTGATAACCAAGCCGGACAACCGTTTTCGGTCTTTGCTTTGGCGACCAGTTCAAATGGTAAACCGGATTGCCGCCGAGAATAACAAGCGTGTCCGCCGCGCTGTCATCGAGGTTCTTCAAATCTGCGCCGGCCATTTCCGTTGTCGGAAGCAAAGTTACGGTGTTGCCTATCGCACCCAGCGCGGAGTTGAGGGCGTGCGCGAGCAGATGCACTTCCATCGGCTGACGCTGGCCAGCCACGACCAAAACCTTGCCCCGATTGGCAAGCAAGTCTTTCGCGCATCCCGAAACCCATCTCTCGAGAAAAGGCGCCGAACCTGAGACTTGAGCGAAAATTTCATCCGCAACTTGCGAAACCGTACTCGCCGGCACGCGCAGCCGATGGTCCGCGCTTGCACCGGTGAGCGTGAACAGCGATTCGACGGCGTAAAGCCGGCTCATGCCGCCGTTTGCCTCCGGGTTGCGGCCCTTGACGAAACGGCGGATGTGGTTGTGCGCGTCGTCTTCCGAGCCGAGAAAATCGCAGTCGAGCGACAGAATGATCTTTGCCTTGTCGAAATGAAAAACCGGACGCACCGGCCGGCCGAATGCCTGCGTGGCCGCGCGTTGATGGATGCCCGAATCAATCGCGTCGTAGGTGAACCACCGTGATTTCGGAAATTTCCCGGCAATCAGCATTTGCAGCCGCGCGCGCGATGGCGACGTGCTGCTTTCGGCAAGGAACGCCAGTCCTTCGCCCTGGTTCGCCGCGAATTTCTCCGACAATTCGTCTAGAAATTCCAGCGCCACGCCGCGCGAAACGGTTTTGCCATCGTTCGTGAAGCGCTTCGCGCGGTCGGGGTCGTAAAGATTCAGAATCGAAGCCTGTGCGTAACGGTCGGTACCGCCATTGCCATCGGGATATAGTGCGTTGCCCTCGATTTTTATTGGGCGGCCTTCGTAGGATTTGACGACGAGCGGGACCGCCCCCGTGCGCGTCGGCATGGCCGTTGCGTAATATTCCGGTTTGCCAAACGTGTAATTTTCCGGCTGTTTGCCGAACGGCTCCAGTTTTTCCTCCGGCCGGCGGCAGCCTGCACCCATGATGCCCAGACCCGCGAGGGCGAATGACGCGGACATGATTTTGACGAAATGGCGGCGGGAGACGCCGTCTTCGAACTCACTCGCGCCCTGCGGAAACTCGCGATGCAGCCAGTCCTTGAACTCCGGCGTGTCCGCCAGTTCATCCAGGCTGCGCCAGTAACGCTTTCCATTCGACGGAATTGAATTGGGCAAAAGGTTGTTCATCCTCGGGAGCCGGGAGTAGTGGTTTCCAAAAATTTATGATTGATGATTGATGATTTACGATTGCAGAAAATCCCCTGCAGGCGTTCGCCTGCCAACGCCGATCGTAAATCGCAATTCGTAGATCGTAAATTCATCATCGGTGACAGGCCGAGCAGTTTTGGAGCGATTCCACGTGCCAGTGTTTGACCAGTTCGACGCCGTTGGTTTCCTGCATATGCGCGGCAACGTCCGGGTCGGGATTCCATTTCCAGCCCAAATCGGTGACCTTGTCGGCCGGACGGATGAACGCCGCCGGGTCGCGGTGGCAATTGAGGCAGAAACTCATGCTGAGCGGCTTGGCGTGATAAACCTCGTCCATCTGGTCAATGCGCCCGTGACATTCCACGCAACTGATGCCGCGCGCGACGTGAACAGAGTGGTTGAAATAAACGTAATCCGGCACACGGTGGACCTGCACCCACGGAATGGGCGTGTTGCTGGTCGCGCTCTCGCGGACGAGCGCCAGGCGCGGGTCATCCTTCAGCACTTGATTGTGGCAAATCATGCACGTGGACGCGGACGGGATGTTCGAGAACCAGGATTTTTCCACGCCGCCGTGGCAATAGCGGCAGTCCATGCCGAGCTGTCCGGCGTGAACGGCATGGGAAAACGGCACCGGCTGGATGGGTTCGTAGCCGACGCGGGTGTATTTGGGCGTGAAATAGTAAGTCACACCCGCCGTCACGGCGCCGCCAATCAGCGCCATTCCGGCGCCCACCGCCAGCGGCAACCAGTTTGTCCACTTCGGAAAAATCGCTGACATCTCAAGCGACCGGGCACCCGGCCGAACCCCTCATTTTTAAAATTACGTAATGAACTTTTATCATTTAGAATCACGAATGGGCGCGATGCTAATTGAGCGGTCATTTCCCCGCAAGAAAGTTTGTGAAAAATTTCACGTTTCCGGCAGCGCAAGGCATGATTCAACATTCGACCCGTCACCCGCCCCGCGCTTTTACGCTCAACTTTTGCCGCTAACCCAGCAATGCTTTCGCCTTGGACAACGCCTCGTCCAGTTTGGCGGCGTCCTTGCCGCCGCCGCGGGCGTTGTCAGGCCGGCCGCCGCCCTTGCCGCCGACAATTGGCGCGATTTGCTGGATGATTTTGCCAGCCTGAATTTGCTTCGTGAAATCCGGTGAAACGGCAGCGATGAGCGCCACGGCCCCGTTGGCCACACCGCCCAGCACAATCACGCCTTTGAACCGGCCTTTCAGTGAATCGGCCACGGATTGCAGAAAATCGCCATCAGCGGAACCTAGGTTGTGAATGATGGCCGGCACGCCGTTGACGGTCTTAATCTCTTCGAGCAGGAGACTGGCGGCATTGGAAGCCTCGCGTTGTTGCGCGGCTTTCAGTTGCTTCTCAACCGCCTTCTGGTGTTCGAGCAGCGATTCGATTTTATTTTCCAGTTCATGCACAGGCGAATTTACCTTGCCGGCCAGCGACTTGATGAGCGCTAGTTCGTCCGCAGCCTTGCGGTAGGCTTCGAGGCCGGCAATGGCTTCGATGCGCCGGACGCCGGCGGCGATGGCGTTTTCACCGACGATGCGGAACAAACCGATCTCACCGGTCGCGCGCGTGTGCGTGCCGCCGCAGAGTTCCATCGAATAACCATTCAACTTCCCTGCTCTGCCGCCAATCTGGACGACGCGGACGACGTCGCCGTATTTCTCGCCGAAGAATTGCATTACATCCTTGCGCGATTTTACATCAGCGTAGGGCACTTCGGTCCAGCTTACGCCGGTGTTTTCGACGATGCGTTCGTTGACGAGTTTCTCGACGTCCGCAACCTGCTGCGGTGTGAGCGGCGCGCTGTTGAAATCAAACGTGAGCTTGTCCGGGCCGACGAACGAACCTTTTTGTGAAGCTTCCTTGCTCACGACTTCGTGCAGAGCCCAATGCAGCAAGTGGGTGACGGTGTGATGGCGCTGAATGGCATTGCGGCGGACACGGTCAACAGAAAGCGTGATGACATTTCCGGGAATGGGGAGCGCACCCGCCTCGGGTGCGGCGGTTGACGCCTCGTCAACCGCGCCGACCGCGAGGGCGCGGTCGGCAACACGCGAGGCGCGTGTGCTCCCTTCTTCAATGAAGTGTAGCCACGCGTTGCCGGACTTCTGTGTGTTGGTGATGCGCCAAAGCTGGCTGCCATGTTCGAGTTCACCGGTGTCGCCGACCTGGCCGCCCATCTCGGCGTAGCAGGCACTGGTATCGAGAATGACGGCGGTCTTGTCCTTGAGCGACACGACTTCGAGAACTTTTGCGGGCGTTTCCAATTTTTCGTAACCGACAAATTTTGTCGGCGCAGTCGTTTCGATTTGCGAAAGTGAAATGACTTCCTTTTTCTGCGCGGCACGGGCGCGGGCGCGCTGTTCTTCCATCAATTTTTCAAAACCTTCCTTGTCCACGGTCAAGCCGCGTTCGCGCGCCATCAACTCGGTAAGGTCGAGCGGGAAGCCGTAGGTGTCGTAAAGCATAAAGGCGAGATCGCTGCGGAGCATCCATACT